>WRHT01000028.1 GCA_009783115.1 Desulfovibrionaceae bacterium
GTCCGGCGGGGAAAAGCAGCGGGTGGCCTTCGGACGGGCGGTTCTTTCCAATCCGGATGTCCTCCTCATGGATGAGCCTCTGGCCTCTTTGGATGAGGCCCGCAAAACGGAGATGCTGCCCTTTATCAAGGAGCTGAATGCCCGCTTCGGTATCCCGATTTTGTACGTAAGCCATTCCCTGGAGGAAATACTGGCCTTGACCGGCAAGGTCATTAAATTGGCCGACGGCAGGATCGTGTCCTGAAAAAATCAGATGCATCCCTGCCGCTTGCTCATTGTGTTGAGTAGGCTGGCCGTTTCTCCGGCGATAATAATCGTGTCAACCACCACGATTCCGGGCTGGTTTTTGGATTCGTATGTTGACATTATTACTCCTCTTTGCTATACATATATAGCAGACAGGAGAAAAATATGCTTGCCCTCAGACTACCAGAAAAAATTGAAATTCGCCTTGATGCTTTAGCAAAGGCAACAGGGCGCACTAAAAGCTATTACGCCAGGGAAGCTATTCTTACCCATCTCGAAGATTTGGAAGATGCGTATATGGCCGAAGCTGCCTATTTGCGCTTCAAGGCTAGTGGAGAGAAGGCTATACCTCTTGAAGACGTGATGAAAGAATATGGCTTGGAATATTGAACTGTTGCCGGAAGCGCGAAAAAATTTAGCGAAAATTGGCACAACAGAGGCACAGCTGATACTGAAATTTTTGTATCAACATGTGCGCCTGATAGAAAATCCACGTCAAATAGGAAAGCAACTTGTTGGGCCAACGCTCTCAGATTTGTGGCGTTACCGTGTAGGAGATTATCGCATTCTGTGTCGTATTGAAGACGAAAAAATATGTATCATCGTTGTCGAAATAGGACACAGGAAAGACATATACCGCTAGTCAAGGTTTGATAACTACTGCTGCTGAGCCAATAGTCCTTGTCACTCCTCTCCCTTGCGCCGTTTTCCTTCCAGGCGGTGGCGCTCCTGGGCGCTGAGAACTTTTTTGCGCAGGCGGATGGACAGGGGAGTGACCTCCACCAGTTCGTCAGGACGCACGAAATGGATGGCCATTTCCAGGGTCATGGGCCGTATGGGGGTGAGGATGACGTTTTCGTCCTTGCCCGCCGCCCGCAGGTTGGTGAGTTTTTTTTCCTTGGCCGGGTTTACGTCGATGTCGTTTTCCCGGTTGTGTTCACCGATGATCATGCCCTCGTAGATCGGGTCGTTGGGACCTACAAAAAGGGAACCACGCGGCTCCAGGTTGAAGAGGGCGTAAGCCACGGCCCGCCCGGCCCGGTCGGCCACCAGGGAGCCGGTGAAGCGGCTGGGGAAATCGCCGCGGAACTCGTCGTAGCCTTCCAGGTAGGAGTTCATGATTCCGGTGCCTTTGGTATCCGTGAGAAATTCGTCGCGCAGACCTATAAGCCCGCGGGAGGGCACGGAAAACTCCATGCGGACGCGGCCGGAGCCATTGTTGACCAGGCTGAGCATGCGCCCTTTGCGCAGGGAGAGCTTTTCGGTCACCACCCCCATGAAGGTCTCGGCGCAATCCACCAGCAGGCGTTCAATGGGTTCCAGGAGGCGCTGGCCATCTTTTTTCATAATGACCTCCGGCCGCCCCACGGATAGTTCGAAACCCTCGCGGCGCATTTGTTCCACCAGGATGGCCATCTGGAATTCTCCCCGGCCCTTGACGATGAAGCTGTCTTTTTCCCCGCTTTCCTCCAGGCTGATAGCCACATTGCGCAAGGTTTCCAGTTTCAGGCGTTCATGGATCTGGCGGGATTGCACGATCTTTCCCTCCTGCCCGGCCAGGGGGGAGCTGTTGATGGCAAAGCGCATGGAGACCGTGGGTTCATCCACGATAATGCGTGGGAGCCGCCGGGGGGCTTCTCTGGTGCAGATAGTGTCGCCTATGTTTACATCTTCCGCGCCGGCCAGCACCACGATGTCGCCGGGCGCGGCCCGCTCCGCCTCCAGAAGTTTCAACCCTTCATATATTTGCAGCTTGGTGAGCTTGAGGGGAATTTCCCTGCCCGCCGCATCCACCAGGATCAAGGCGTCTTTGGCCGCGATGCTTCCGTGCTGGATGCGGCCTACGGCCATGCGCCCCAGGTAATCGGAATAGGCCAGATCGGCTACCCGCATCTGGAAAGGTTCCCCCGGATCATGCCTGGGTCCTGGCAGGTTCAGTATGGCCTCAAACAGGGGGGCGAGATCCCGTCCCAGCACGGCGGGGTCGAGCGTGGCCGTGCCTTCCCGCCCGATGGTGTAAAGCACCGGAAAGTCCAGTTGGCGTTCATCCGCCCCCAGATCAATAAAGAGGTCGTAAATTTCGTCCAGCACCTGGGCCGGCCGGGCGTCCTTGCGATCAATCTTGTTGATGGCCGCCACTATATCCAGGCCGGCGTCCAGGGCTTTTTTCAGCACAAAGCGGGTCTGGGGCAGCGGGCCTTCGGAGGCGTCCACCAGGAGGACGCATCCGCCCACCATGGACAGGGCCCGTTCCACTTCGCCCCCGAAATCCGAGTGGCCTGGGGTGTCTACGATGTTGATCTTCACGCCCTGCCAGCGCACGGCGCAGTTTTTGGCCGAAATGGTGATGCCGCGCTCCCGTTCAAGATCCTGGCTGTCCATGATGCGCTCATCCACCTGCTGCCCCTCGCGGAAGAGGCCGCTTTGCCTGAACATGGCGTCCACCAGGGTGGTTTTGCCGTGATCCACATGGGCGATGATGGCGATGTTGCGGATATGGACATTGGTTTCTTTAGCTTGTGCAGGCATTGGTTTCTCCCCCTCAATTGCGGACGCGCGCCCTGGCCAGGCGGCGGTCTATTTCAGTTTTTTTGTTTTCCAGCAAACGCAGGAGCACGGGATCATCCCAGGCCTCCTTCTGATGCCGGGCAAGGAGCAGGGTGATGGCCGGATTTTCCCCGCCGTACAGACTGGTGAAATTTTTCAGGGTGGCCTCGGCCTGGGCCGCGAGTTCCGTGTGCCCGGCCATCCTGGACAAGCGCAGCAGTTCGCCGAAGGTTTCAAAGGTGGCATGGATCTCGGCAGCTTTCAGGGCATAATGCAGAGCCGCTTCCGTCTGCCCATGCTTTTCAAAGGTTTTGCTCAGGAGGCGCGCCCCCAGGAGCCAGCCCGGATTGGCCTCAAACTGCTCTTGCATCCAGGCCGGGGATTCTTTGCGCGCTCCGGCGGACAGGCGGGCGGAGTCAGCTTCAGGCAGGAGTACCGTGAGGGACAGGGCATCGTCTAGTGCCGGTTCCAGCCCATCCCGCAGGGCGTGCAGGTGCAGGTCGGAAACCAGCAGATCCCGGCAGCGGGCCAGGAGGATCTCCCCGTTATGCCGTTCGTGGGCGGATCGGCCGGGGGTCTGGCTTTCCAGGTGGAAGATGGCTGATTGGCTGACGCAGCGCAGGTTGTGCCCCCGGCGGACGATTTGCAGGGAAAGATCCACGTCCTCAAAGCCGTTGCGGTATTCCTCGCAAAAAGCTCCGCAATCGTGGAACAGATCCCTTGGCAGAAGCAGGGCGGCCGCGCTCAGGGCGCGCAGACGGCGTTTTTTGCCCACCACCGGGTGGCTGCTGGGGTAGCCTTGGTAGAGATGGCTGACCGTGCGCAGGGCAAAACCCACCCCCAGGTGCTGCACCCGGCCGTCCGGGTAGAGCAGGAGCGGGCCCACGGCTGCCGGTCCATTATCTTCACGCAAGGCTTCCAGCAAAGGCGGGAGCCAGCCTGGGGAACAGAGGGTGTCGTTATTCAGGAAAAATAGCAGGGGAGCGGAGGCGGCCTCTGCCCCCTGGTTGCAGGCCGGGCCGAAGTCGCGGTTTTCCTCATGACGCAGCCGCCGGAAGCGTTCGCCGAAAAGTCCCTGCCCCAGGGGTTCCAGCTCGGCAGCCGTGGAGTCAGTAGATCCGTTGTCCACCACAATGATTTCACAATCCTCCAGGGGGCTGTGTTCCCGCAGGCTGCGCAGGCAGTCTTTGGTCAGATCCCATTTGTTCAGCGCCGGAATGATGATGGAAACTTGCGCCGTTATAGGCATAGGGCCGCCTTGTTCATCCAGGCGGCGAAGGCGGATCTGGCGCGCTCGGCATAGCGCTCGCGGCTGGAGGTTCTGGGGAGTTTTTTGTCCGGCTTGTCCGCTTGATTTGTGGGCGGCAAGGCCGGGGTAAGTCCGTACTGGGCGTTGCTGGGCTGGAAGTGTTTGGCCGGGGTTTGCAGATGGGCCAGGAGTCCGCCCAGGACGCTCTCTTGAGGCGGCGGAGGCAGAGGGACGCCGCGCAGGGCCGCGCCCAGGGAAAGACCCAGCCAAAGGCCCGAGGCCATGGATTCCACATATCCTTCCACCCCGGTGATCTGCCCGGCCAGAAAGATATGCGGGGCGGCGCGCAGGGAGAGATCCGCGTTCAGCGCCGCCGGGGCGTTGATATAGGTATTGCGGTGCATGCTGCCGTAACGCGCGAATTCCGCGCGGGCCAGTCCCGGGATCATCCGGAAGATCCGTTCCTGTTCTCCTTGCAAGAGCTTGGTCTGGCAGCCAACCAGACCGAACATGTCCTGGTTCAGGTTCTCCGCCCTGAGCTGGACCAGGGCAAACGGGCGGCGGCCTGTGGCCGGGTCGGTCAGTCCCACCGGCTTGAACGGTCCGAAAAGCAGAGTTTTTTCCCCGCGCGCGGCCAAGGCCTCAATGGGCATGCAGCCTTCAAAATGCCGTTCTTCTTCGAAATCATGGGTAGACGCCTTTTCCGCCTCCATCAGGGCATGGTAAAAGGCTAGGTATTCCTCGCGGTTCATGGGGCAGTTCAGGTAGTCGCCGGTCTTTTCATAGCGCGAGGCGCGGAAGATGCGTTCCTGGTCCAGGGATTCGCCGTGGACGATCGGGGCGATGGCGTCATAGAAGTAGAGCTGTCCGTCTCCGGTGAGGCGGGCCAGGCTGGCGGCGAGATCCGGGGCGGCCAGGGGGCCGGCGGAGATCACCAGATGGGTGAATCCGGCGAGGGTAGTGTCCTCGTTTGGGTTCAGGCTGCGGATTTCCCGGCGGATCAGGGTGATTCGCCGGTTTTCCGTGACGCGCCTGGTGATTTCGCGGCTGAAGCCCTTCCGGTCCACGGCCAGGGCCTTTCCAGCCGGGATCCGGCAGGCGCGGGAGACCGTCAGGCAGAGACCGCCCAAGGCGGCCAGTTCTTCTTTAAGGCGGCCGATGGCGCTTTGCGGGTCATCGGATCGCAGGGAATTGGAACAGACCAGTTCCGCGAGATCCGGGCTACGGTGGGCCGGGGAAAAGCGTTCCGGTTTCATTTCAAACAAGGTCACCGGAAGATCCTGGGAGGCCAGGGCATAGGCGCATTCGCAACCGGCCAGTCCTCCCCCGATGACGGCTATTTTACAGGCATGCGACATATTTTCGGCGTGTCTGCTTTCAGGCGCATGGGCTATTCTCCCAGCCCCGCGTAAAGGGCGGAAGAGAGATAGCGTTCCCCGGCGTCCGGCAGGATGACCACGATGGTTTTGCCGGCGAATTCCGGGCTGGCGGCCAGCCTTGCGGCCACGGCCACGGCCGCCCCGGAGGAGATGCCGGCCAGAATTCCTTCTTCCCTGGCCAAGCGGCGGGCGTATTCAATGGCTTCCTCGTCGCCCGCCAGCTCCACCCGGTCCAGCAGGGAGAGATCCAGGGTCTTGGGGATGAAACCAGCGCCGATGCCCTGGATATTGTGCGAACCGGGCTGGAGGGGGAGGCCGGCCAAGTGCTGGGTGATAACCGGGCTGGTTCGTGGCTCCACGGCCACAGAGAGAATTTTTCGGCCGCGGGTGTTTTTGAGGTAGCGGGAGATGCCGGTGATGGTTCCGCCGCTGCCCACCCCGGCCACCAGGGCATCCACCGTCCCCCCGGTATCTTTCCAGATTTCCGGGCCGGTGGTTTGTTCATGAATGTCCGGGTTGGCCGGGTTCTGGAATTGCTGGGGCAGGAAATAGCCGGCCGGGGCGGCTGCGGCAATTTCCTCGGCCCGCCGGATGGCCCCGGACATGCCTTCGGACCTAGGGGTGAGGACGAGTTTCGCTCCCAGTATGGCCAGCACTTTTCGCCGTTCCAGGCTCATGTTTTCCGGCATGGTCAGGAGGAGTTCATAGCCTCGGGCCGCGGCTACAAAGGCCAGGGCAATGCCGGTATTGCCGCTGGTAGGTTCAATTATGCGTCCGCCGGGCTTCAGCAGACCGCGTTTTTCCGCGTCCAGGATCATGGACGCTCCTACCCGGCATTTGACGGAACAGGCGGGGTTGCGCCCCTCGATCTTGGCCAGGACCGTGGCCTGGGAAGTGACGATTCGGTTCAGCCTGACCAGGGGGGTTCCTCCGGCGGACTGGGCGTTGTCCAGGTAAATTTCAGCCATGCCTTGTTCCTGCGATCATGTATGACACGGGGTTTCTCCCGGCGGCGGCCCAGGCTTGACCTGGCCGGAGTTATTTGTTCTTTTGGGGCGCGTTGCCGTTGCCCAAGTATAATAGGCTAAATTTTTATGACTGCAAGCCCGCATAAAACCAGAGTGCTGGTTGGCCTCTCCGGGGGAGTGGATTCCTCGGTGGCCGCCCTGTTGCTTTTGGAGCAGGGTTACGCGGTGACCGGGGTGACCATGTCGGTCTATGACGGGCCGTCTGGTTCCGGGTCACGGAAGGGTTGCTATGATTGCGGGGAAGCGGAGGATATTGCCTTCGCCGCCACGCTGGCCGGGCTTCTGGGTATTCAGCACCACATCGTTGACTGCTCCGGACCCTACCGGGAGCTGGTCCTGGATTATTTTCGGGAAACCTATCTGGCCGGTCAAACTCCCAACCCCTGCGTGCGCTGCAACTCCCTGCTCAAATTCGGGATTTTTCCGGCCCTGGCGCACGCGGCCGGACTGGAGCACGAATATTTTGCCACCGGCCATTACGCCAGGACGGAGCGCGACCCTGAATCCGGCCTGTATCGCCTGCGCCGAGGCCAGGATCAGCGCAAGGACCAGTCCTATTTTATCTACCGCCTGAACCAGGAGCAACTGGGGCGGACGCTTTTTCCCCTGGGAAACATGCGCAAGGAAGAGGTGCGCGCCCTGGCCGCCGGGTGGGGATTGCCCATGCACGATGCCCCGGACAGCCAGGATTTTTACTCCGGAGAGCACGCGAAACTTTTGAACCTGGAAGATCGTCCCGGCGATATTGTTGATGCGTCCGGGCGGACGCTCGGGCGACACCGGGGTTTCTGGCATTTTACCCCCGGACAGCGAAAGGGCCTGGGTTTGGCCGCGCCTGCTCCTTTGTATGTGATCGGGGTGGACGCGGAGCGTAACCAAGTTCGCGTCGGACCTTATGCCCAAAGCCTCAGCCGGGCCTGCCTGGCAGGAGACATCTGCCTGCCTGTCCCTGGAGAATTGGAAAACCCCGGCCTAACCGTCCGCCTGCGCTCATCCCAGTCGCCCGCGCCGGCGCGGGCGCTTTGGGAAGCAGGCGGAGAGCGGCTGCGCGTGGATTTCGCCCAGCCCCAGTCCGGGGTGGCTCCGGGGCAGTCCCTGGTTTTTTACCTGGAAGATTTGGTAGTTGGCGGCGGGGTGATCCTGGAGGCTGTAGAATAGCGCCGCCCTTCCCGCCGTAAAAAGCGGGCCGCGCCGGAATACATCCGGCGCGGCCTCCGTGTTTCCAAGCCGGAAAATTCCGGCGCAAGCTTACTTGATCTCCACTTCCGCGCCGGCTTCCACGAGCTGCTTCTTGGCGTCTTCGGCCTTGTCCTTGGCAACGGCCTCCAAGATGCTGGAGGGGGCGCCGTCCACCTTGTCCTTAGCTTCCTTGAGGCCAAGGCTGGTCAGGGCGCGCACTACCTTGATCACGTTGATCTTGTTGGCGCCGGCTGATTTAAGGATTACGTCGAATTCGGTTTTTTCCTCTTCCGCCGGGGCGGCGGAGGCAGCCGGGGCCGCAGCCATGGCCACGGCCGGGGCGGCGGCGGAAACGCCGAATTTTTCTTCCAGTTCCTTGATGAACTGCGAAAGCTCAAGCACGGTCATGTTGGCGATGAAATCCACAACTTTTTCTTTGGTGACTGACGAGGACATGGTTTTTCTCCTTGATTTTGGCTAGGCGGCCTTTTTTTCTTCCACGGCCTTGAGCGCGTAGAGCAGCCCGCGAATGATGTTGCCGAAAAGCGACACAAAGTTGGTAGGCACGGCGTTCAACGTGCCCAGGGTCATGGCCA
Organism: Desulfovibrionaceae bacterium; assembly: GCA_009783115.1. The sequence continues at coordinate 8,225 of WRHT01000028.1, forward strand.
GAAGCTCCTGTTTGCCGGGGAGCTTGGCCAGGTCTTCCAGCTGCCTGGAGTTCAGCACCTGCCCTTCAAGGCTGGCGTGCTTGACGACCAGGGTTTTGCTGGTTTTTGCGCTGTCCGTGACAGCCTTGGCCAGGGCGACCGGATCTTCATGGCCGACGGCCACGCCGCAGTTCTCGCGGAACATGTCCTTGATCGCCTCGTGTTTGGTGCCGGTAAAGGCAATGCGCGCCAAGGTGTTTTTCACGATTACGAGCTCGCCGCCCGTAGCGCGAATCTTGACCCTGAGTTGCGTCATTTCTTCCACCGGCATGCCCTTGAAGTCGGAAACCACCGCGATGGGCGCGTCACTAACCGTGGATTTGATCCGGGCGATTACTGCGGCTTTTTCGTCTCTGTTCACTCGACTCTCCTGAATTGGGTGTTGCTGGTAGAATTACTGAGCCAAAAAGCATCTCGGCAGGAGATTAAGGGCGGAAAGGTTCTTTCCGCCCGCCTGCTGTCTTCGACCCGGGAATTCTATGTCCTCTGCCAATATTTCGGGACGGCGCGGCCTATTTTTCGATGAACTTGCCGAGCGCCGCCGGATCCACCTTGAACCCCGGCCCCATGGTGGTGGAAACCGCCATGCCCGTCATGTAAGCGCCTTTGGCCGCCGAGGGGCGCAGACGGTTAACTTCGGCCAGGATGGTCTTGAGGTTGTCCAGGATTTTTTCCGGCCCGAAGGAGACCTTGCCCAATGGGGCATGGAGCACCCCGGCTTTGTCCACCCGGAATTCCACCCGGCCGCCCTTGACTTCCTTGACCGCCTTGCCCACGTCCATGGTCACGGTGCCGGTTTTGGCGTTGGGCATCAGGCCGCGCGGTCCGAGGATGCGCCCAATCTGCCCCACCAGAGCCATTACGTCAGGAGTGGCTATGGCCGAGTCAAAATCCAGGAAACCTTCCTTGACCTTGGCAACCAAGTCTTCGCCCCCCACAAAATCGGCCCCGGCCGCCTTGGCTTCCGCTTCCTTGTCTCCCTTGCAGAACACCGCCACCCTCATGGTCTTGCCCAGACCGTGTGGAAGGGCGATGGCCCCGCGGACCATCTGGTCGGAATACTTGGGGTCAACCCCCAGGCGCAGAGCCAAATCCACCGTTTCGTCAAACTTGGCGTAGGAGGCGCTGATGGCCTTGCTTACAGCGTCCTCCACCGGGAGCTTGACCGAAAGATCAATATTTTCCACAGTCTTGCGGTATTTTTTTCCATGTTTGGGCATTATACCCACCTTACCTTCACTCGTTTGAATCTCCTGCCGGTTCGCCCGTCCGGGATGGCCGGCAGTACGGTTGATTAAACGTCAGCTTGCCTTAGTTTACATCAAGACCCATGCTTCGGGCCGTGCCGATGATCGAACGCTTGGCCGCCTCCAAATCCTTGGCGGTCAGGTCCGGCAGTTTAAGGCGGGCGATGTCTTCCACGTCCTTCTGGCTGACCGTGCCGATCTTGTTGCGGTTGGGTTCGCCGGAACCTTTGTCTTTTTTGGCGGCCTTGAGCAGCAATACCGGGGCCGGCGGGGTTTTGGTTATGAAACTGAAGGAACGATCCTGGTAAACCGTGATCACGGCAGGTATAACCGTGCCTTTCTGATCCGCGGTTTTGGCGTTGAAGGCCTTGCAGAACTCCATGATGTTCAGGCCGTGCTGCCCCAGGGCCGGACCGACCGGAGGAGAAGGGGTGGCCGCCCCGCCGGGGAGATGGAGTTTGATCTTGGCGATTTCTTTTTTGGCCATGGTACTTTTCCTTATTAAGCGAACAGGTTCCTAACCTTTGGAAACCTGCCCGAAATCAAGCTCAACCGGGGTCTGCCGGCCGAAGATGGATACGGAAACCCTGAGTTTGCCTTTGTCAAAATTGACGTCTTCCACCATCCCGTTGAAGCCCCCGAAAGGACCGTCAATCACCCGCACCTCGTCGCCGCGCTCGAAGTTGAATTTGGGCCGGGGTTGCTCGTGCCTGGTTTCCATCATGGCGATGATACGTTCGGCCTCGCTGTCCAGCATGGGTGTGGGGCGGTTTTTTCCACCCACAAAGCCGGTCACCTTGGGTATGGACTGGATGAGGTGCCAGGAAGCGTCGTTCATGGTCATGCGCACCATCACGTAACCTGGAAAAAACTTGCGGGTGGAGGTTTTTTTGGCGCCGTGGGCCAGCTCGATGATACGCTCGGTGGGGATGATTACCTCTTCGATGGCCCCGGCATCCTGTCCGGTGCGCATCATTTCACGGATAGTCAGTTCCACCCGGTTTTCAAAACCGGAGTATGTATGCACTATGTACCAGCGCTTGCGAGGCTGGCCGGTTTCATTCTCGATCATCTCACATACCCAGCGAGGTTATGGCCTGGACTATCCGGACCAGCGCGTAATCAATAACGCCGAGGAAGATGGACATTATGGCGACCAGGATAA
>WRHT01000029.1 GCA_009783115.1 Desulfovibrionaceae bacterium
CCATCAGTATTTTCGGTTACGAGATTTTCCGGCCGGCGCATTTTTACTATCTCATATGGAGCATGGCCGCCCTGACCATTCTGCTCTTTTACATGCTGCAGAACTCCCGCTTCGGCCGGGCCCTCAACTATATAAAGCAGGATGACCTGGCCGCTGAAGGCAGCGGAATCAATACCGCCCACTATAAACTGGCGGCCTTTGTTCTGGGCGCGGTCTGGGCCGGGCTGATCGGCGCTGTTTTCGCCGCCAAAATCGAGACCGTTTCCCCCCAGTCCTTCTCCTTCAGCGAATCCGTGCTTTATTTCGCCATTGTCATCCTTGGAGGGGCCGGAAGCATCCCAGGTGTGCTCCTGGGCGCCTTTTTGATTACCGGGCTCCCGGAAATTTTCCGGGAATGGCAGAATTACCGCCTCTTCCTTTTCGGGGCGGCCATGGTGGCGATGATGATCTTCAGGCCGCAGGGGCTTATTCCTCCGGGCCGCCGCCGTTACAACGTCTGGCCATACCTGGGCCGCTTTCCCTGCGGCATCGCCTTCAGGAACCGGGAACCGCGCTGATGGACATTCTGCGCCTGAACGGGTTGAGCAAACGCTTCGGCGGGCTGGTGGCGGTGGATGATGTCAGCCTCCAGGTGGAAGAGGGCGGAATCGTCGGAATCATCGGCCCGAACGGGGCCGGAAAAACCACGGTATTCAACCTGATTACCGGTAACTACCGTCCGGACGAAGGCGAGATCATCCTCGCCGGACAAAACATCACCGGACTTTTGCCCCACCGCATCGTGGAACTGGGCGTAGCCCGAACCTTTCAAAACATCAGGCTCTTCCAGGAAATGAACGCCCTGGAAAACGTCCTGGCCGGCTGCCACTGCCGGCTGCGCGCCGGCATCCTTGCCTCCATGTTTCACCTGCCCTCCCAAAAACGCGAAGAACGCCTGGCCCTGGAACGGGCCATAAAAGAACTGGCTTTCGTGGGCCTGGAAACACAGTACGCCAACTACGCCAAAAACCTGGCCTACGGCAGCCAGCGCCTCCTGGAAATCGCCAGGGCCCTAGCTTCCAGCCCCCGCCTGCTCATTCTGGATGAACCGGCCGGAGGCATGAACGACCAGGAAACCCGTAATCTCCTGGAACTCATCCGGGCCATCCGCGACCTGGGCATCAGCATCCTGCTCATCGAACACGACATGAACCTGGTCATGAAACTCTGCGACCGCCTGGTGGTGCTGGAATACGGGGCGGTTATCGCCACCGGCGGCCCGGAGGAAATTAAAAAAAATCCGCGGGTAATCGAGGCCTACCTGGGGACCGAGGATCCTCTGTGAGCGGCGGGCGTCTCCCCTGAACCGCCTGGACGCATGCCCGGAAACCACGCCGCTTCCAATCTGCTCTTGCTTAAAGATCCGGGCTGGTTTAGCCTGAAGCGATGTTGTCTTATCCGCGGATCGATCCGGTTATCTTCACCTTGGGACCTTTGTCCGTACGCTGGTATGGCCTGGCCTATCTAGCGGCCTTTGCCGCGGCCTGGCTGCTTGGCTCCAGCCGGGCCGGACGCCGGGACAGCCCTTTCAGCCGCGAACAATTCCAGGAAGTTCTGGCCTTGGGTATGCTGGGGGCGGTCTTGGGCGCACGCCTGGGCTATGTTCTCTTCTACAAACCGGCGGAATACCTGGCTAATCCCGAAGAAATCCTCGCCCTCTGGCACGGGGGCATGTCTTTCCACGGCGGACTTCTTGGGGCGATCTGCACCGTCTGGTGGTTCTGCCGCAAATTCCGGGTGGATTTGCCGCGCGCCCTGGACTTTTTCGCCCCCCTGACCCCGCCCGGCCTTTTTTTCGGGAGACTGGGCAATTTCATCAATGCCGAACTCTGGGGACGGACCACGGATATGCCATGGGGCATGGTTTTTCCCGGAGGAGGGCCTTTGCCCCGCCATCCTTCGCAGCTTTACGAAGCCGGGCTGGAAGGGCTGGTCCTCTTCGTCGTCCTGTGGCGCTTTTCCAGCCGCGAGAGACCGCGCGGGGCCGCCTCCGGCCTCTTCGCCCTGCTCTACGGCTCCTTCCGCCTGCTGGTGGAGGCCTTCCGCGAACCTGACCGGCATCTGGGTTTTATCCTGGGCGACTTCGTCACCATGGGCATGCTGCTCAGCCTGCCCATGATCCTCGCGGGCCTGCTGCTCCTGCGGCTTGCCCGCAAGGCCGCCGCTCCAGACAAGCAAACTCGTCTCCCCGGCCGGCAGCCCGGCCGGAAGGCCGGGACGGCCCGTGGCAAACGCGGATAAAAGGCGGCTTGCCCTACTGCCGATCCTGCTGCTCTGCGCCGCCCTGGAAGGACAGGCCAGGGCGGAAAATTCCCTGCGCCTCTTCCGGGGAAATGCGCAACAGCAGGCCTGGACCCTCAGGGCGGATCGGGTATCCAGCCTGGCCGAAGGAACCGTGCTGGAGGCCGAAGGCCGGGTGGAGCTGCGTCTTGGCGAAGATCTGATTCAGGCGGAGTTTGCCCGTTATTTCACCCGGACCAACTGGGTCTATCTCTCCGGCCAGGTACGGCTTTTTCTGGGAGAAGACCGTCTGGAGGCGCGGGAAGCCGAGTTCGATTTGCGCGGACAAACCGGTTGGCTTACGGACGGCCGCATTTTCATTAACCAAAATCACAGCTATTTCCAAGGTGAGCATATCACCAAGCACCGTGGTAGCATTTACAGCTTCCACCGGCTCAAATACAGCGTCTGTGACGGTCCGGTTCCGGCATGGTCTTTTGAAGCCAACGACGGGGTGCTGGAGATGGACGGCTATGCACGGCTCCGGGGAGTAAACTTCCAGGTGGCGGATCTGCCGGTGCTTTATTCCCCCTACCTGCTGATTCCAGCCAAAACCGAACGCCAGACAGGTTTCCTGATGCCGGATTACCTGAACAGCAGCCGCAACGGCTTGACCCTTACCCTGCCTTTTTTCCTGGCCGTGGACTCCAGCCGGGACCTGACCGTTTACGAAAGCTACATGAGCCGCCGCGGACTGATGCATGGACTGGTTTACCGCTCCAAGGCTTCGGAAGACGAATACCTCTGGCTGGGTTTTGATTATCTGCATGACCGCGAAATCATCCTGACGGATTCGAATGACCGCCGTTACAGCGGCGACGGGATGATCCGCGCGAACCGCGAGCGTTGGTGGCTGCGCGGCATGTATGAAGAACGCCTGCCGGATCATCCCCAGTGGCATCTCAGGGCCGACTTGGATTATGTTTCAGATCAATACTTTTTGCGCGACTTCCATAATAACCCGACCAGTTTCCAGCGTAACAACAACGCGCTGTTCAGCGCTTTTTCCCGTGAGCTGAAAGAAGAAGACAAAGACCGGGTCAGCGGCCTGCTCCTTTTCCGGGATTGGGAACGGCTGGGCATGTACCTTTCCGGGGTCTATACCCAGGACCCCAGGCTGGGTAATAGCGACCCGGCTCTGAGCTGGTCTCCTGCGCCGGCCCGGAGCCAGGATCCCACCGTGCAGCAACTCCCGGCCCTGGATTTTTACCTGTACCAGGGAAGGCTCTGGCCAGGACTGCCCCTGGAGCTGCAAGCCCAGGGCCAAGGGGCATACTTCCACCGCCGGGCCGGAGAGAGCGGCGCGCGTATGGATTTGAGCCCCAGACTGCTCTTGCCCTTCTCTTCCCCTTATGGTTCCTTTTACATGGCCGGGCGTCTGCGGAGCACCTGGTATGAAACGGAAGGCCGCGCCAAGGACGCGGACCCCGGCGACAAGCTCCGCCTGCTGCCGGATTTTGAAGCCCAGGCTTCCACGGAATTAACCAGGGTTTACCAACTGTCCGTAGAAGACTCCCCCGGCGAAAACGCCTGGCTGGGGATGCGGCACAGCATCCTGCCCAGTCTGGCTTACCGCTACACGCCCTATCTGGATCAGAGCCGATACCCCTCCTACACGGACTATGACCGGCTGGACCCCATGAATGAAGTGGTTTTTTCCCTGGATAACCTCCTCACCCTCAAACGGGCAACGGCCAAAGGACGCTCTGCCTACCAGGATCTGCTCCGTCTGCGCCTGGAGCAGGGCTATGACCTGCGGGAGGCATCCCGCGACGAAGATCTGCGCGATTACCCGCGACGGCCTTGGAAAGACCTGCTGCTTGAACTCGTCCTTTACTCGCCCGGAGGACTATTAAGCCTGCACAGCGCCAATTATTACAACCCGGCGGAACGGGATTTCAGCAGGCAAACCCACGGACTGACCCTGAAAAATAGTGAACAATGGCAGTTTTCCGCCAACCTGAACCGTTATAAACCCGTAAAGGATCATAATCCGCTGCGCCGGCGCGATTACAGCCTCAGCACGGCCTCGCTCCACGGCAGTCTCCGCCTGGGGGAATCCTGGAGCGCCTCGGCTTACCACGACTGGCCCCTGGAAGGCACAGGCCAAACCCAGGCCCGCAAGGAAAGCGGGCTAAACATTACCTACATGCACCAATGTTTTCAACTGGGAGGCGATTTAATCCGCTCGGAAAACGAGACCTCTTTCAGGCTCATGTTCAGCCTATCCGGACTGGGAGGTCTTCCCTGAATACCAGTAACCTTAAAGGAACCAGCCATGCAGATTACCCTGCCTGACCCCCAAAGCCCCCCGGCCGTCCTCCAGGACTTCGAACTATCCCTGCGTTGCCCGGAACTGCGCCCCGGACAGAACCTCTTTCTTCTGCCTGAAAAAAACCCTTCGGCTCCACAACCCCAGGCGCTAATCCCCAGGCCGTTTTTTCTGCCCGGCCTGGCCGGCAACCCCCTGGCCGCGGGCATGCTCCTGCTGGATGGAGATCGCCCCCTGTTCAGCGTGGACCTGCGCCTGGAAATGCCGGTGGGCGGCCAAGATTCCGCCCTCCCCTGCATCCGTATCTCCGCCCTGGCCGCCCTGAAGCCCGGGGAATACCGTCTGGCCGCCCTGCGCACCGGGCCGGCCCTAGCCTGGATCACCGTCTCGGACAAGGGTTCTCTGGGCGAACGCCTGGATGAAAGCGGTCCGGCGATCCATGAAACCATCCGCAAGGCCCTGGCCCTGCGCTGCGCCAGCGGCTACCTGGTCCCGGACGAAATTTTCCGTCTGCGCGCCCTGGCCGCCGATCTGGCCCTGGTCCAGGGTTACGACCTGGTTATAGCCAGCGGCGGCACCGGCCTGGCCCTCCGCGACCAGACCCCGGAAGCCCTGCTCCCCCTGCTGGAAAAACGCCTTCCCGGTTTTGAGCAGGCCATGATCCAGGCCTCCATGCGGAAGACCCCGCACGGCGCCATCTCCCGCGCCATTTGCGGAACCGTTGGACAAAGCCTGCTCCTTACCCTGCCCGGCAGCCCCAAGGCCGTGCGCGAAAACCTGGAAGCCGTGCTGCCGGCCTTGGGACACGCCCTGGGCAAACTCCAGGGTAACCGTGAGGATTGCGGGTGAAAGCAAAATCGCCCTAAAGGAGATCTTTATGGAAAATCTGCGCCCGCCGATGGCGGCCGGCAAATTCTATCCCGCCAATCCCGTGGAACTGCGGAAAACAGCCCAAGCCTGCATGAAACCGGCGGAAAAACCCGCAGAGGCCTTGGCCTGCATGTTGCCCCATGCCGGATACGTTTTTTCCGGGGCCGTGGCCGGGCTGACCCTGGGGCAGATCCGCCTGCCCGCCACCGCGCTGCTCATCGGACCCAACCACAGCGGGCGGGGACCGGAACTCTCTCTCTGGCCCGGCGGCGCCTGGCGCACCCCCCTGGGCGACGTGCCGGTCGATGCGGACGGAACGCAAAGCCTGCTGCGAAAAGAACCCTTATTCCAGGCCGATTGCCAGGCCCACCGCCTGGAACATTCCCTGGAAGTGCTCCTTCCATTCTTGCAGCTGTTCCGCCCGGATCTGAAGATTCTGGCCCTGTGCGTGCGTTCCCATAACCTGGCGACCCTGGACCGGGCGGGGCAGGCCATCGCGAGCCTGGTAAGGGAACGCCGGGAAGAGGGAGAGGCTCCGCTCCTGATCACCAGCACGGACATGAGCCATTACCTGCCCCACGACCAAGGACGGAAACTGGACGCCCTGGCCTTAGAACAGGTGGAAAAACTGGACCCTCAGGGCCTTTTCCAGGTCTGCGTTTATAATAAAATCAGCATGTGCGGCTTTACGGCCATGACCCTGATGCTCTTCGCCTGCCGCGGCCTGGGCGCTTCCAGTTGCCGGATCACCGCCCACACCAATTCGGGAATCACCGGCCGCGCCTACGGCGCGGAGCTGGACAGCGTGGTGGGCTACGCCGGGGCGGTTATCAGCTAATTTTTCACGCGTAAAAACAGCGGCCTACGCGGCGGCCTTGCCCTTAAGTTCGCGCCCCCTTATCCGAAAAGAAGGGAGAAGGAACAACTCCCTCTTTTTACGCGGATAAAAACAATATGCCCAACTTCCTGGCGGATTACTCATTAAACCTCTTGCGCGGGCAGATGCTGGAACAACTGGCCTTGGGCGGAATTTCCGGCGGCATGAGCCTGCTGGGCTTCACCCTGGGGCAGCCGGCCAGGCGCAGCGGCCGGGAAATGATGAACGACGCCCTCACCGGCCTGATGCGTAGCGACGTGGCCATGTTACGCCAGGGGGCGAAAAACCTGGATCAAGGCAAGGCCTTGCTGGAAACGGGCATTTCCGCCCTGGAGAGTATGCAGGCCCAGGTGGAACGCATGCGCGAGATCGTGGGGCAATTCCGGGACGGCGCGGGCACCGCGGATCTGGGGGCAGAGTATGCGAACCTGAACCGGAACCTGAACGAAACCATCAGCGGAGCCTCTTTCAACGGTTTGAAGCTCTTTGACGGATCCGGCTGGAATGAGGATGAACGGGTACAAGCGGACGGAAACGTGGGACGGCTGGAACTGCAGGCCGGACAGACCCAAAACGGGCTGACCCTTTATGACTTGAGCGAACATAAAGACATAGGCTATAACAAAATCACGAACCCAGACAATCCCAGCCAGACTGAACTCGCGGCCCAGGACGCTGAACTCGCGGGCTTTGCCCAAAGGCTGGCCGGAATCCAGGAGAGTTACCAGGCCAGGTCCGGGCTGCTGGCCTCCGAGGGCGCGGCCCTGGAGCGCCAGGCCGATATCCTGCAAGAGGCCACCAGACGGGCCGGTTCCCAGGATCAGCAAGCCCTGCGCCAGATCCTCATGGAACTCCTCCTGCGGGAACAAGGAGGCCTGGCCGACGCCCAAGCCTGAAAAACGCATAAAATACCCCGGCGCGGACACATGCCCGTACCGATATGTCAGCGGACCCAGTCGCTGATCTTGTAAAGAAGCTCATGCCCGCCCTGGCGGACTGCAAGATCCGCTCCTTCAATACGAAGTTCCGCGCCCTCGGAAAGCATCCGCGTCAGCAGGTTCTCCAGTTCGTTGAGATCCGGGTCCGCGCAGAGCATCTTCGTAGAGGCCAATTGATCCACGGCCAGCACATTGCCGGCAAGGCGTCCCTGGCCCGTGAAGCGGTTGCAGACAACGCCGGACACACGCAGACCCTCGTTAAATTCGATGGCTGGAATACGCTCCTTGGCGCTGAAATTCTTGCCGTCGGACGAAACGAGCACAAACCGATGATGCAGGAGATCTTCCTGGGTAATCACATAGTCCCCGCCGGGATTTTTCCCGCAGGCCGCCGTCAAGGCCAGCAGCGCCACATAGAAAGCCGCAACTATATGTTTTTTCATGAGCATTGCCTCCGTAAGCCTATTACGAATATCTGATCCGGAGCGGCCAGTAAGCTTGCAGGCCGTGCTTTGCCGCGTAATAACCACCGGTTTGTGCCCATCGCCACTCCGGACATTGTTTGGGCGAAATTTCGCCGTGCCTGGGTATATGTTATAGCTTGCATGCCCGTCTCCTTGCCCATCGTAAAAATAGCACATGTGCCGATTTTTGTCCCTGACTGACGCCAGGGCCAGCAAGGCGGCGAGATTATTATAACCAGCCACGGCCCCGCATAACTCCCTGGACTGGATGAGCCATGAGGAGTACTGTAAACAACATCAACCCTGATAACCCGGCGGGAACCACTAACTAAACTTGGCATACCCAATGGGGCAGGGGCATATTTCATTGCCGTCTTAGTCTGAGCTAAACGAAAGGAGCGGGCATAATAATGGACATTATCAAGGCAATCAAAGAACGGAAAAGCATTCGCGGCTATCTGCCGAAACCGGTGCCTGTGGAAATCGTGCGAGAGATTTTGGACATCTCCTGTAGGACGCCGTCAGCTCTCAACACGCAGCCATGGGAAATCACCGCCGTAGCGGGGGAAGCGCTGGAAAAAATACGGCAGGAAAACGTCAAACTGCTCGGGGCGCAAGCGCCTGCGGAAGAGCACTCGGATTATCCGGCTTTTTACAAGCCGCGCTCCCGCGAGCTTGGCATCGAACTCTTCAGGCTGATGAGGATTCAGCGAGAGGATCAAGAGGCAAGAACTCAGTGGGTTCAACGGGGATTTCGCTTTTTCGACGCCCCTGTGGGAATTGTGATCTCCGTGGATAAATCGCTGCTTGAAGGCAGCGCGTGGGCGACCTGGGCGATTTACGACTGTGGAGCCCTGGCGCAGACAATTTGCCTTGCAGCAATGGAATACGGTCTTGGAACCTGTATTGAAGCGGCCGCCGTAGCTTATCGGGATGTAATAAGAAAGCACACGGGAATCTCTAATGACAAGGAAGTCGTCATCGGGATTTCCCTGGGGTATCCGGACCCTGATTTCCCGGCCAATGCCAACTACAGCAAAAGGGTTCCCTTTGACGAAGTTGTTTCCCTGCGGGGTTTTTAAAATGGATAAAATCAGCCCGATTCGGACAAGGGGTTACGGCCAGGGAAATAATCCAATCAGAGGCTAGTGTCCAAGTAATCGCCCCACCACTTCATCATCTCGCGGCGTAGCCATGATGCCCGGCGCACTCACCGCAATAGGCGTTGTTGCAACAGCACACCCACGTTCCGTCTGCCGTCCAGCACGGCTGCCACACCAACACGATCCCGGTTGATATAGTAGAATATGCGCCAGGGTGAACATTGTATTTCGTGGTAGTCGGTAATGCCCAAGGTCAGCATTTCCGATGAGCATTTTCCTCGGGCGGGAAACTTTTCCAAGGCGAAGATTTCATCCATCAGCTTGTCCTGAATGCGCGTAGCCTGTTCGCCGGTTCGGTTTTTGAGTATTGGCATTCATAGTATAATTATACGCGGAGGGCTTTGAAAAAATTCAATAAAACAACTCGGCGCGATTAGGCGCTCAAAAATGAAAAAAACAAATAATATAATTATACGATGGAACGGCTTTTTTCTGAAAATTTGAGAATTCAACCTGGGGCACTACCTGAAATTAACCCAAAAATTTTACTGTCTTGCCTAAAATTGACTCACATCAATCACGTTTATTTTTTTGCATTTTTTGTATTAGCTCCATTTGCTTTTCACGCCTTTCACGCTCTTTGTCCTGTTGTTCCTTTTGCCATTTATCACCTTGTAGACTTGTCTTAACTTGGTTGTTTTTTAAGGATTGGGTAGGTGCCGCTTTTTTTATGAGGCCTTCTTTTTTTATTTTGTGTACGTCTTTTGCTATCTCATCTATGTCCGCCGCCAAATCCAACAAGGAACAGCCTGCCAAACCCACAACCCAAGCTAAAACTAGAAAAATCCTGCGCATGGAGTTTCTCCCGTTTGTGAGCCGCCAATGAGGAAAGTTAGGGCATAGAGGGATAATTCCGAAAATTTTATATTCTAAAAATTACGTCATACTCCAGCATTTGACAAGGGAAACTTTCCCCACGCCCCAAGCCTCGTGCTTTGATTCTGGCTGGCTCGTTTAGGTTTGGATGGGAAAATCATAAGAGAAAAAACTTTCGCCTGTGACCATCTGTAGCCGTTTTTGCTAAGGAGATTTCTCCTGGTTATCCTTCATTTATCCCCCTCATCCATAAGTCTTGAATGGAGGGGACATATTGTTTCCAGCCTCTCCCACTATTTACAAATACCGGCAAAACCATATCGAGGATGACGTGATCAGAAAAACTATAGCCGCGCTCCCCAAGAGCGCACGATAAGGGGGATGATTTATGGTTCTATTTTGGCGGGTTTTTCAGGATACAGTATGCAAAATAGTGTGCAAAGCACAAAAACCCGCCCTGGAAGGTGGTCCGCCAGAACATGGTAAGTCGTTGAAATTATTGGCGGAGAGGGGGAGATTCGAACTCCCGGTACCTTTTGAGTACACACGATTTCCAGTCGTGCACCTTCGGCCAGCTCGGTCACCTCTCCAAAATTCCAGCCTACGCCGGGGCGGAGGCTCCGGCGGCACCTTGTGTGCTTAACAAAAGCCGGGAAGCTTGGCAAGGGCGATGGAAAAGGTAACGCCCCGGAAGGATGTCCTGGGCCAGCAAAAATCTGTTGGATTTTCAACATTATTTCTGTATACTATAAAAAAAATTCAGCCGGTTTAATATATGAGCGCACCTGATAGCAAACCCGGATTGCCCGATGCCAAAGACCTGGAGGTCCTGCGCAAGCGCTTCGCGAATACTGATTTGAACAACCCCGGCACCGCGGCCCT
>WRHT01000030.1 GCA_009783115.1 Desulfovibrionaceae bacterium
TTTTACCCAGGACGCCTACCGGGCCGTGGCCCGCCAGGCCATTGAGCGCAAAATCGGCGCCAGGGGACTGCGTAATGTCCTGGAAGGCGTGATGCTGGAGATCATGTTTTCTCTGCCGGACAAGCAGGATATCCAGGAATGCATCATCAATGCCGATGTTATTGAAAAAGGCAAACCGCCCCTGCTTTTGCCGGCGCTGGAAGTCCAGAGCGCGGCTGGCGAGTGAAGCCGATGGAATGTCAAAATCGAATTTTGCGGCTGCCGCTCATGCCCTTGCGGGAGGTGGTGGTTTTTCCCAAAAGCGTGCTCTCGCTGGTGGTGGGCAGGGATATTTCCATCCGTGCCATTGAAGAGGCTTCGGGCAATCAGGACAAGCGTATTTTTTTGTTGAGCCAGCGCCGTCTGGACGCCGACAAGCTCGCTCAGGAAGATTTATATGCCGTGGGGGTTGTTGCCAGGATATTGCAGGTGTTGCCCATGCCGGACGGCAATATGAAAGCGTTGCTTGAGGGTTTGCAGCGAGGCGTGTTGTCAAAACTTGAAGTTGTGACAGATGGTTTTGTGGAAGCTTTGCTGGAGCCGCTGGAAGAATTGGAAAAAAAATCCGTGGAGGGGTCGGCCGCCGTGCAGGTGGTTTTGGAATCCTTGGAAGAATATAGGAAACTGAATAAAAAAGCCGCCGCGGAGATTTTGCAGGCCGTGGCCGGCGTCCAGTTGCCGGGACGCATGGCCGATTTGATCATGGCCTACCTCAAGACGGATTATCAACGCAAGCAGGAGGTGCTGGAAATTCTCGACGGGCAGAACAGGTTGCTGCGGGTTTACGAGTTGATTCAGCATGACTTGATCATCGCCAATATGGAACAAACCATCAAAAACCGCGTTAAGGTCCAGATGGAGCACAACCAGCGCGAATATTACCTTAATGAACAAATTAAGGCCATTCATAAGGAAATGGGCCGGGAAGACGATCAGCAGGCGGAGCTTTCAGAATTGGAAAAAAAGCTTCAGGCTATGAACATGCCGGAGGAAGCGCGCCAGAAGGGACTTAGCGAGCTGAAAAAATTGCGCCAGATGCCGACCTCGGTTTCAGAATATGTGGTGTTGCGTAATTATGTGGATTGGGTTCTGGATCTGCCCTGGAATAACCTGAAGGAAATCGGCCTGGATCTGGATGAATCACGCCGTATCCTGGATGCTGATCATTACGGCATGGACAAGGCCAAGGAGCGGATCATGGAATACCTGGCGGTGCAAAAACTGGCCGGGAACATCAAGGGGCCTATTTTATGTCTGGTTGGCCCGCCGGGGGTGGGGAAGACCTCTTTGGCCAAATCCGTGGCCAGGGCTACAGGACGCGAATTCGTGCGTCTTTCCCTGGGCGGGGTGCGTGATGAGGCGGAAATCCGCGGACACCGCCGCACTTATGTGGGAGCCTTGCCCGGCAAAATTTTGCAATCCCTGAAACGGGCCAAATATAATAACCCGCTTTTTTGCCTTGATGAAATAGACAAGATGAGCGCTGATTTTCGTGGAGATCCCGCCGCGGCCCTGCTGGAAGTGTTGGACCCGGAGCAGAATAACGCCTTTAACGATCATTATCTGGATTTGGATTATGATCTCTCCCGCATTTTTTTTATCACCACGGCCAATGCCCTGCATAGTATGCCGCCAGCCCTGCTGGACAGGATGGAAGTCATTCGCCTGTCCGGTTATCTGGAAACGGAAAAAAAACATATTGCCCACAAACACCTGCTGCCTAAACAGGTTGTGGCCAATGGGCTTAAGCCAGGCAACCTGGTCGTGTCCGACCCCGCACTCCTGGAAATAATCCGTTCCTATACCAAAGAGGCCGGCGTGCGTGGTCTGGAACGGGAAATTGCCGCGATTTGCCGCAAGACAGCCTTCCAGGTAGTGGAAAAGGACAAGCCGGACACGGAATGCAAGGTTGGGTTAAATAGTTTGCCGCGTCTCTTGGGGCAGAAAAAATTTCGTTACGGCGAAGGGGAAAATAAGCCGCTTGTCGGAGTATGCAACGGGTTGGCCTATACCGAGACCGGCGGAGATATTTTGATGGTGGAGGTAGCGATTATGCCCGGGCAAGGCAAGTTGAGCCTTACCGGAAAATTGGGCGAGGTGATGACGGAATCGGCCAAGGCCGCGTTGGCTTACGTCCGCGCCCGTTCAGCGGGGTTGGGTTTGCGCCGGGATTTTTATAAAGATGTGGATCTGCACATCCATGTGCCGGAAGGGGCTACTCCCAAGGATGGGCCTTCCGCCGGGGTCACCCTGGCCACGGCCTTGGTGTCGGCGCTGATCGGCGCTCCGGTGCGCAATGATGTGGCAATGACCGGAGAGATCACCTTGCGCGGACGCCTCCTGCCTATCGGAGGTTTGCGGGAAAAGCTCCTGGCCGCCCGCCGTGCGGGCATAAAAATTGTCATCCTGCCCGCTGAGAATGCAAAGGATTTGAAAGAGGTTCCAGAGGATATCCTAAAAGGGTTGACCATCCATCTGGCGGCGCACGCGGATGAAGCATTGGCCTTGGCTGTTCCCGCGGCCGGGAATTTATCCGGCATTATGGAAGATATGGATTTCTGCCTTGGGCTTAAATCCGGCATGGCTGAAAATATCTTGACTCAGGCCCAGTAATTGGGGAACCCGGATGAACGAACATGGAATTATTAGCTGTTTTAAGGCTTATGATCTGCGCGGACGAGTACCGGAAGAACTGGATGAGGAATTGAGTTATTGCCTGGGGCTGGCCCTGTTCTCAGAATTTAAGCCCGCACGGGCGGTCGTGGGTTGGGATGTCCGCTTCTCCAGTCCTGTTTTAGCCGGGGCGATGATCCGGGCTTTTTTGGAACAAGGGGTGGAAGTCAGCGATTTGGGGCTTTGCGGCACGGAGGAGGTTTATTTCGCTGCGGCCGGCCACGCTTTTGATTTGGGCGTGATGTTCACGGCCAGCCATAATCCGGCGGAATATAACGGTATAAAGATCGTGCGCCAAGGGGCTGTGCCGGTGAGCGGGGATTCAGGTCTTGTTGCCCTGCGGGATCGGGTGCTGCGCCGGGATTTTGTCCAGTCTGGCCGTCCGCGCGGCCTACTTATTCAAACCTCCTTTCTGGAGGAATATCTGGATTTTTTACGTAGCCGGCTGCGCTGGAGCGGTTCCAGATCACTCCGTTTGATCATGAATCCCGGCAATGGCTGCGCCGGACCGATACTCCGCGAATTGCTCCGGGATTTGCCGATGGAGGCGTGTATTATCCATGAAGAACCGGACGGGAGTTTCCCCAATGGCGTGCCCAATCCCCTGTTGCCTGAGCGGCGGCAGGACACCGCCGAGGCGGTGCGCCGCTACCGGGCGGATCTTGGCCTGGCCTGGGACGGCGATTTTGACCGCTGTTTTTTCTTTGATAATGAGGGCAATTTCATAGAAAGTTATTACCTTATAGGTCTTTTGGCCCAAAATCTGCTGGCCGGGCATCCGGATGGCAAAATTCTCCACGATACCAGACTGATTTGGAATACCATCGAACAAGTGCGGGAGGCCGGAGGCATCCCGGTGCAATGGAAAACCGGACATGCCTTCATGAAGGAAGCGATGCGGCGCGAAGATGCTGTATATGGCGGTGAAATGAGCGCGCATCATTATTTCCGGTCTTTCAACCATTGCGACAGCGGCATGCTTCCCTGGCTGCATCTTCTAGAACTTTTGGATCTTAGCGGGCAAAGCCTGGCCGAACTGGTGGCGGCCCGTTCCATGGCCTATCCGTGCAGCGGCGAGATCAATTTTCGGGTGCCTGATGCCAGGAGTTGCGTGGGGCAAATTCGTTCCGCCCTGGACGGAGAGATTGCCGAGGAGGACTATATCGACGGACTCTCGGCGGATTGCGGCCGCTGGCGTTTCAACCTGCGATCTTCCAATACCGAACCCCTGTTGCGTCTGAACGTGGAGAGCAGGGGAGAGCTGTCTCTGCTGGAGGACAAAACAGCCATGATGGAAGAGTTGATTTATGGATGTGGAGGGAAAAGAGCCGATGCCTGACATATTTCCGGTCATCCTTAGCGGCGGTAGCGGCACCCGCCTATGGCCGCTTTCTCGCGGGCTTTATCCAAAACAATTTGTGGATTTTGGGGGGAGCACACTCTTCGGCGACAGCCTGGACCGGGTGTTGTCTATGGACAAATTGGCTGCGCCTATTGTGATTTGCAACCAGGAACACCGCTTTCTGGCTGCGGACCTCATGCGGCAAAAGGGACTTTTATCGGGCGCCGGAGATGTTTCGCCTGAAAAAGCCCTGCCCCGGATCATCCTCGAACCTGTCGGCCGCAATACGGCCCCGGCTATTGCCCTGGCGGCCTTGGCCGCCAGGGATGCGTGTCCAGATTCTCTTATTCTGGTTTTGCCTTCGGATCACCGTATTGAACCCCTGGAGGATTTTGCCGCCTGTGTGCGCTTGGCTGAGCGGGCCGCGATCCGGGATCGCCTGCTGACCTTCGGCGTCCACCCGGACCGGGCGGCCACCGGCTATGGGTATATTATTTATGGGCAGGAAGAGGAGGGGGTTTATCCGGTCAGCTCTTTTGTGGAAAAACCGGATGAAGATCAGGCTTTGGCTTTGCTTCGCCAGGGCAAGTGTTTCTGGAATAGCGGCATGTTTCTTTTTAAGGCCGGGCTTTACCTGGAAGAATTACGCCGTTTGGCCCCGGAAGTTTATAAAAGTTCCTTGGCCGCTTGGGCCGGCCGCAAGACGGATTTGGATTTTATTCGTATTGATCCTGAGCTGTTCGCGGCCATTCCGTCCATATCCGTTGATTACGCCGTGATGGAGCATACCAAACTGGCCTGGGTGGTTCCGCTCACCGCTTCTTGGCATGATTTGGGTTCATGGGAAGCCATGCACGAAATCACCCCCAAGGACGAAAACGGTAACGGGGTCCTGGGCGATGCGATGCTGCTGGACGCGAAAAACAGTTATGTCTATGCCTCTTCCCGTCTGGTGGCCGGTATCGGTTTAAGGGACATGATGGTGGTGGAAAGCCCGGACGCGGTTCTGGTTATGCGTCAGGGGCGCGGCCAGGAAGTCAAAAAGCTGCTGGATGTTTTGAAAACCCGAAAGAGAACCGAAGCCGAAACTCATTTGCGTACATACCGCCCTTGGGGTTCTTACGAAATCCTTGCACGGGAACAGCGCTTCCAGGTCAAACGCATCCTGGTCAAGTGCGGCTCCGCCCTTTCCCTGCAAATGCATCACCATAGGGCCGAGCATTGGGTGGTGGTACGGGGAACGGCCAAGGTGCGCCTGGAGGATCAGGATATTTTTCTGACTGAAAACCAGTCCGTCTATATCCCGGTGGGCAACAAGCATCGTCTGGAAAATCCGGGGCTGATGGATTTGGAATTGATTGAAATCCAGTCCGGAGCTTATCTGGACGAGGACGATATCGTCCGTTTCGAAGATCGTTACGGGCGTTAGCCTGAATACGTCGGACAGTAAATCCGCACGGCGCATTCTTTGCGCAACTCCTTTAATAAAAGGCGACGCGTATTAGCTGAAAAGGTTATGTTATTATTTCAACCACTTGTTTTTGGCGGTCTCGAATTCTTGCTGCAATGACTCCATCAATTCCCTGACTGAAATAATATCCATGATCCGGCCTGCGTTGGCCCCGGCAAAGGCAAAGCCTTTTTCCAGGTTGCCGCGCATGGCGTTGAGCAAGGCTGAAGCGATGCAGTATGGTGAACGGTCCGGGTCGCAGGTGTGCACACAGTGGAAGATGCACCGGAAGTTGCGTTTTTTTTCCGCCAAGGCTTCGAGAAAACGGTTTTTGATGGCCCGGCCCGGCATGCCTACCGGGCTTTTGATGATGGTCAAATCCTCGGGGCGGGCTTTAATGAAGGCCTGTTTGAAACGTTCATCCGCATCACATTCATGGGTGGCCACAAAGCGGGTGGCCATCTGTACACCGGACGCGCCCATCTCCAGCATCCGGTAGATATCCTCGCCGTTGTAAACCCCTCCGGCCGCGATTACCGGTATGGGCTTGCCGGTTTGATCTTCAAAGCTTTTCACCGCATCTACTGTTTCTGGCAGGAGTTTTTCCAAGGTAAAGTCAGGCGAATCCAGTTCTTCGGGTTTAAAGCCGAGATGACCGCCAGCCTTGGGTCCTTCCAACACAAAGGCGTCCGGCAACACGCCGTAGCGTGAAAACCATTTTTTACAAATAATATGGGCGGCCCGTCCTGAAGAGACAATCGGCACCAGTTTGGTTTTGAATTCTTCTTTTTTTTCTTCGCACAGTTCCAGGAGGTGTTTGGGCAGATCCATAGGGAGGCCGGCGCCGGAGAAGATTATATCAATTTTTTCCTCGATGGCCGCACGCGCCAAGGCGGCAAAATCGGTCAGGGCCACCATGATGTTCACGCCCAACGCCCCGTCGCTGAGGCCGCGGGCCAGACGGATCTCTTTTTTCAAAACCCTGATGTTGGCTTCGGTCGGACGTATGCCGACATCCGCCTCGCCTATGCCGATCATGGCTCCGGCAATGACCCCCACTCCGCCTTGCGTTGCCACCGCTGAAGCCAGTCGGTGCATGGAAATGCCCACCGCCATGCCTCCCTGGACAATGGGCAGCCGTACGGTAAGATCTCCAATTTGCAGTAAAGGTAGCGCCATAACATCCTCCGGACGGAATGCCAGAATCCGTCTGACCAAGAACGCGCTTCAAACTGAACCTGTTTTATGTATTCAGGCTTATTTGCTACGCCGTTTCTTCCTAAAGCACAATACAAATTTCCTGAAATTCGCAACGGCCGCAGGTTCGCCCCGGCCTGGGGATAAAAACGCGGCTTTCGCTAATGCGGTCCAAAAGGTAGCCCAGCAATAGTTCGGTTTTATTTTCAATGATGTCCAGGCGGCTTTTTTCATCCAAGTCTTCCGGCAGGAAGAAAGTTTCCCGGCCTTTATCGCGCAGGGCGACCCAGCCCGCGTTATGCGTTTCCGGGCGGGGAAGATCTTCCATTGAGGAAAAGGCCGCCAAATACAGATACAGAGGCAGTTGCACATCCGGTATCGCCTTGGCCGCTTCCTGGAAAAAGCCCTCGTCTTCCAGGGGCATATTTTTTTCCAGCCTTTGCCAGAAATCGTCATCCTGCCAGAAGGCCGGATCAGGAAGGTTGATCCGGCCGGTTTTATAGTCCAAAATAAACAAACCTTTCCGTCCCAGGCTCAATGGACGCGCGTCCAGGCGGTCAATCCGCCCGTTCAGCCGATATGAACCGGACTGTGTGGTCAGAGGGGCCTGCAAGGTTTTTTCCAAGGCCAGCACCGTGCTTGCCTCAGGCTGGTGGTTAAGGAAATGCCCCAAGGCGCGCGGCCCTGATATTTTCAACATTATCCGCACATCCGCAGGCAGGGTTTGAATTTTAGGATGTCCGGCCAAGGCCGTGAGAAAAAGCTCTTCAAGTTCCCGGAAAGGGAGATCCGCCTTACGCAGAGGCCTTCCCAACTTGGGGCGGTAATAATCGCGCAACACTTCGTGAAAGAGTTCTCCCACGGCTTGTGGGTCGTCATCCTCGTTGGCTTCAGCCAAAGGGGCAAGTCCGGTAAGTTCCCGGTAGTAAAAATATGCCGGACAGCGCAGATAGGCATTCATCCTGGTGGCGGAAACAGGTTGGGAGAGTAACGTGCGCATCCGGATTCGCGCCTGTGGGCTGACGGACAAACTGCGCTGAACAGGACGCAAGGGAGCGAGTTTGCTGCCTACCTGGTGCAGGGGGCCATCGCTTAACAGGGGCAGACTGAAAGAGCGGCCTTCCGGAGAAGGGCGTTCAGGTTTGAGGATGCGTCTCAAGGCCGGCTTTTGTTCTTCCCGCCAGAGCAGCTCTTCAATAAAGCGGCTTCGGTTTTTTTTGCTTTCCTGCAATTTTCCTGATTCCACCCCTTCTTGCCAAAATAGGTGAACCTTTTTCGCCCCCTGTAACAAACGGAAAAAATAATAGGCCTGCATGAGCCTGCGCCGTTCCAGTCCCGGCAATCCAAGTTCGGCCCGCAGACCGTCCGGTGCCAGCGGGTCAGGGGCAATAGCTCCTGGGAGCAGATCTTCCGTGGCGTCCAGGATATATACCGTATCAAAATGGAGCAGGCGTGACTCCAAAAGTCCCATGATTTGCATGGCGGTTAGTGGATAAGCCTCATAGGGGATGCGTTCGGCCTTGACCAACTCTCTGAAAATGAAAAACAAGGTCCTGGCGGGCAGTTTTTCTTCCGCAAGGGCGGAATGTTCTAATTCAGGGAGCACGGCCTGCATGAAGCGGTACAGGCATTCCGCATCCAGAGGAAAAAGTGTCCAGAGGCGTTCGCCTTTTTTCAGGAGCAAGGCGCAGAGGTTTTTCAACGCCTGCCCAAGCTGTCTCAAGCTGTGCGCCGTGACCCAGGCATCAATGAAAATAAATTTAAATGTTTCACAAAGCATTTTCAGCTTTTCCGTATTTTCTACAGAGTCCTGCGCGATCAGGTTTTGTTGTAAAATTTCAGGCAGGTTCACATAACTTGTTCCTTGGCGCAGGAAATGCTCGGTCCGCAACAGGAGTTCGCGCCATTGTCCGTATATTTCATCTTGTCCGGATTCCGTCTGATCGGTTTCTGGAAACAAGCCAAGCATTTTTACATAAGGCTGGCGCAGGAGGCGAACGCAATCCTTCCAATATTGACCGCCGGTCCGGGTATTTTCGTGCATGGCCAGGAGGCTTTCCAGAAAACGATTTAACGGGGCGCCGGATAGTGGGTAGCCCATGGAGATATTGAGATCCTCCCGGCCAAGGTGATGTAAAACCGGGACAAGCTGCCCGGCGTCCATCAGAATGACGGCCCGTTCTTCGGAAGAATCGTTAGCGGGCGATAATACGGTTTGCAGCGTGGCCAACTGTGAATGCGTGTCGTAGCAATGATAAAAATTTATTTGCGGTTCCTGGGCGGGTTTTTCTGGTGGAAGAGAAGCCGGCCGCACTTCTGCCCGCCAGTCGCTAATCCAGGAAGAGAGCGCGGCGCAGCTCCAATGGCCTTCATTCTGCGCCAGATCGGGATCTCCTTGAATCAATACCCTGGCGTCCCAATCCATCCAAATCTTTTTAAAAAACTTGTCTTCCGTGCCCGTAAGACTATAAAAACCGGACAGGTAAATTCTTCCGCGCAGACAGCCGGGCAGAGTCTTGTCATACAAAGCTGCGGCCCTCTGGGCCGTCAGTCCCGGAGTGCTCCAGCCCCGTTTTTCCAACTCCTGGATATAGAGGCCGTACAACTTGGATAAATGGCGCAGAATGGCCGCCGCAAAGGGAAAAAGTTCCCCTTCCAGGTGTTGGAAAGAAAAAGGAACCTGATCGTGGATCAGGCATTCTTCAAACAAGGCATCCAGGCGTACTCCCCAGGGGAAGAAAATTTCCGCGTTTTCCACGGGTAACGCGCCATCCTCTCCATCGGCGTCTGATTCCGCCTGGGCTTGGCGTGCGCATTCCAACAGCAGCCCCACCCGGTCCAGTATGCCCGCCGGCATGCCCAGGCGGCCGTTTTCCGCCAGGACGGCTTCAAAAAGCTCTCCTGATGTCATCATCCTTGGTAGAAGACAGGGTTTGACAAGACGCTCATCCAGGCGGATCAGCCTTTCAAGATAACGGGCCGGACGCAGATGCGGAAAGACAAACAAGGTATCGTTCAGTTTTCCGTTACCTTCTTCCAAGGCGGTTTCCAGGATGCGGCGCGGAAAATCATCCTGCCAGGAAAACAGGAGGAAGGGGCTGGCGGAATGTTTCATCAGGCGACTTCCTCCAGGCGGCGCATATCCAAATATACCAGGAGTCCGCGTGCTTTTTGCCTGCCGCTTTCCCGCAGCAAGCCCAGGTAGTTGCGCAACTGTGCCTGATGCTCCGGTTGAGGAGATCCGCTTTTGTATTCCAGGGCCAGCCAGTTCCCCGGATTTTCTTCCACCAGCAGATCCAGGCGGAAATTTTTCCCTTGCTTATCCATAAGCGTTTGTTCCCTGTACCCGCGGCGCAGCCAATCCGGTGTCCGTGGCAGGCGGCAGAACCAGATTAGGGCCTGTTGTATTTCTTCGCCGGCTTCAGCCAAATGATCCAGAGGCAAATGAAAAGCGCGCAGGGTATGCCGCACAGATTGCCGCACCAAATTCTCCAGGTCTGCCGGGGCGATTCTTTCCGGGACATGAAGGCGTTCAAGGCAATTGTGAAAAATAACGCCGCGGGTCCGATGATCATATTCCAATTCCGGCACCGGGTTACGGAGGATTTTTAAGGAAGGCATCCAGTACAAGGGATGCTGTTCTGGAGCCGCCGTCGGCAATTCCTTCCGGACAGATGGCGTCCGGTGGACGGATTCTTTTTTTCGCCGGACGGCAGGGCGCTCTCCTGAGGAATAAATTCCGGATTCTGAAAAAGAAAAATCCTTCAGTAAAATACGCATGGCCTTGGGCAGACCTGGGTTACGCCTGTCCCAGGCCGTGCCGCCCACCAGAGCGTGCAGTTCTTCTTTGGCCCTGGTCCAGCCCACATAAAGCAAA
>WRHT01000031.1 GCA_009783115.1 Desulfovibrionaceae bacterium
TCCACCGCCGGGATATAGGACTGAAGGGATTGAATTTCAAGCAATAACCGGCTTGGAAGGAACGGTTCGCTCATGCCTGACTACGGAGAATTGGTCATCCTGCTTGCGCCCGGCGGGCGGAGGCGTTTACGCCGCCTGGAAAAAGGGGTGGACGTCCACGGCGAGGGAGGGGTGCTGGCCGCCTCCGATATAGCGGCGGCGGAATTCGGCGGCGAGGCGCGCACGCATCTGGGCCTGCCGTACCGGCTTTTGCGTCCCGGCCTTTATGACTTGGTGCGCGGTGTGCGCCGCCAGACGCAGGTGCTTTACCCCAAGGATATAGGCTATATCTGCCTGCGGCTGGGCGTAGGCCGGGGGAGCCGGGTGATCGAGGCCGGTTCCGGATCCGGGGCGTTGACCCTGGCCTTGTCCTGGTTCAGCGGCGAGAGCGGCCAAGTTTACAGCTATGAAGCCAGGGAGGAATTTTTCAAGCTCTGCCGCCGGAACCTGGACTGGGCCGGGTTGGGCGGCAATGTCACCCAGTACTGCCGGGATATCGCCGAAGGTTTCCTGGAAAGCGAGGCGGACGCTCTCTTCTTGGATCTGCGTGACCCCTGGAATTATCTGGATCAGGTGGTCAGGGCCGTAAAACCCGGAGCGCCCCTGGCCTTTTTGCTGCCCACCGTGGGGCAGGTGGAGGCATTGCTCCTGGGTTTGGAACGCGGCCCTTTTGCCGAGGTGGAGGTGGAAGAATTGCTCTTGCGCCGCTGGAAGCCGCTGCCTGACCGTCTGCGGCCTGAAGACCGCATGATTGCCCACACCGGTTTCCTGGTTTTTGCCCGCCAGCAGGTCAAAAGCGCGGACTTCGACCAAGCCGCCCCCAAAGGCACCCGCGAACGCAAACAGGAGACCGCCCGCCTGGGCCGCCAGGCCGATATTTGAACCTTCATTTCCCGCCAGGGATCAGTTCCAGGATTTCCTTGATGGGCATGCACAGGGCGTCGGCCTCCAGGGAGCGTTCGTTTTCCAGGATGGTTCTGGCGGCCTTCATCATGGCCGGATATGAGGCCCGGAGCAGGTGGTTGGCATAAATGACGATGCTGGCTCCCCAGCCGGCGAGTTCCTGTTCGGTGAAGCGGTTGTAAGTGGTGGGCACCAGGACCAGCGGCAGGCGGCGGTATTCGGCGCGGAATTTTTGGCAGAATTCCCGGATGTCCTCGCCGGATTTTTCCTTGCTGTGGATCATGACGCCGTCCGCGCCGGCCTCCGCGTAGGCGCGCGCCCTCTCCAGAGCCTCGGCTGGCGTCTGCCCGGCGATCAGGCTTTCCAGGCGCGCTATGATCATGAATTCCCTGGTGACCTGGGCGCGTTTGCCGGAGCGGATCTTTTCGCAAAAATCCTCAATGGGAGCAAGTTCTTGGGTTACCTCAGTCCCGAAGAGGGAGTTTTTTTTCAGGCCGGCCTTGTCCTCGATGATCACCGCGGAGACGCCGTTCCTTTCCAGGGTGCGGACGGTATAAATAAAATGTTCCGGCTTGCCGCCGGTGTCGCCGTCAAAGATGATCGGCTTGGTGGTGCATTCCAGGATATTGGTGAGGTCCTGCAGGCGGGTGGTCAGGTCCACGGCTTCGATATCGGGCTTGCCCTTGCTGGCGGAATCGGTGAGGCTGGAAGACCAGATCCCGTCAAAGGCGCGTAGGCCGTTTTCTTTTTCTATTTCAAGGTGTTCGATGATCAGTCCCGATAGGCCGGAATGGGCTTCCAGGATGCGTAGCGGTTTCTTGAGATCCAGCAGCCGCCGCAAGGTTTTTAGCCGTATGTCCGGCGTGGTCCCAAGGGAGCGCATGCTTTCGTTGAGGGCTGAGGAATTGACGCCCTGGGTGTAGGGGATTTCGATGACCTCGCCGCCCATTTCCCGCATCAGGGCGAAGACCTCTTCGCGTTCCCTGCTTAGTGGGCCGGCGAGCCAGTCGTCGCCGTGGATGATGGCGTCGGGGCGGTATTTTTTCAGGTTGGGGAGATAGCTCCACTCTTCCTGGGGCACCCCCCTGGAGACGCCCTTGATGTTTGCCCCCACTTCCCGCCGCTGTTCCCAGGTCAGGTAGGGCAGGCGCTTGTGCGAGGCGATGGCGGAATCGGTAAGCAGTCCTACCAGCACCTCGCCGCGCTTGGCCGCTTCCCTGATAATGTTGATGATGCCGGGATGGATGATGTCGCCGCGCAGTCCCAGGTAGATCGTTTTCATCCCTTATCCTTATGGGCGGTTTTCAGCCGCCCCGAGAGAGCGCATGTAGCCTGCCAGCAGATCGGCGAAGGCGGTCATTTCTTCGGGGCGGATGTCTCCGATGTTGGCGATCCTGAAGGTGTCGGCCCCGGAAAGTTTTCCCGGGTAGATGGTGAATCCCCCGGCCCTGGCGAAATCGTGCAGGGATGCGAAAGAATAATCAGGAGAGGCGGGTTCGAGGATGGCGGTAATGAGTTTCGCCTGGGCTTCTTCTGGAACCAGCATGGACAGGCCGAGTTTTTTCACCGCCCCGGCAAGGATCTCCCAGCAGGCCGCGTAGCGGGCGTAGCGATTTTCGATCCCCTCCAGCCTGGTTTCGATGATCGCCTGGCGCAGGGCGTACAGGCTTTGCACCGGCGGGGTAAAGCGGGTTTGCCCGGTCTTTTTGAAATGCGCGTGCTGATCCCAGAGGTTCAGGTAGTAGTTGCGCATGGGGTAGAGTGCGGTTTTTTCCAGGGCCTCTTTGCGGCAGAAAACAAAGGCCACGCCGGCCATGCCCTGGATGTTCTTGTTGGAGGTGGAGGCCATGAAGTCAAAACCGTCGCGGTCCATGTCAATGGGGATGGCCGCAAAGGCGCTTACCGCGTCAACAATGGTGGTGATGCCCTTCTCCTGGCAGAAACGGCAGAGTTCCGGGGCGGGGTTGAGCAGTCCGGTGGTGGTTTCATGGTAAACCAGGGCAAAATGGGTGAAGTTCCCGGCGGTGAGCTTGTCTTTTAGCGCCGCGAGATCCAGGGGCGCGGCCCCGGAGCTTTTGTAGATATCGAAGTTGAGTTTATAGACCGAGGCGATTTTGGCGAGGCGCTCTCCGTAGGCGCCGTTGTCCAGGATCAGGAGCCTGGCCTCATCCGGCACGCAGGAAGAGATCATGGCCTCATCGGCGGCGGTGCCGGAACCGCCGAAAAGCACCGTCTCCACCCGGCCGGGCTTTCCGGCCATCATGGAGAGCTCGCCGCATATCCAGGCCATGATTTCGCCGAAGTCCTGTTCGCGGGGGCAGATATCCGCGCAGACCTGCGCGTATTTGACGCTGTCGCTGGTGGTGGCCGGTCCCGGGTTGAGCAGCACTTC
The DNA here is from genome assembly GCA_009783115.1 of Desulfovibrionaceae bacterium. Next base: position 3,335 of record WRHT01000031.1, read on the forward strand.
CCGCCGCACCTGCCGCAGGGCGTCGGCTTCCCGGATTTGGGGAAGCAAGGAATTTTCCGCCTCCTCCCGCTGCTCCGGGCTTTGTATCCTGCTCCAGAGCAGGCGGTCGCACGGACGCAAGGGCGCGCCGGATATGGCCTCGTGCAGGGAGGCGGCCAGTTTATTGCCGCTCAGGCGGCAGATTCCGGAGGGTTCTTTCGCGGCCGAGGCCAGTTGCACATCGCGCCTATGTTCGTTGAGCAAAAGCGTGAGGGCGGCGGTTTCGTAAAGCACATCCGATAATAGAACCAGCGCGTCGCCACATTCTTCCAGCCAGGCAGCTCCGGGGGGCAAGAGACGCAACCCCGGATATCTGGCCGCGAGCTTCGAGTACCAGTCCGCGCCGTTTTCCGCGACGATGAAAATTTCTTCCACCCCGGCGGCGAAGAGGTTGCGCGCCGAGCGTTCCGCCAGCGGCATATCCCCCATAGGTAGCGCCCCTTTGGGGATGATCCGGTTTTTGAAGGACAGGGGCGGCCCGGCCTCGTGGATCAGCGCCCGGCGGAGCATGTTTTTTCCCCCGTGATAAAGCGCATAAAGGCTTCCTTGTTTTCTTGCGGGCTGGAGCGGGGCCGCCCCAGGTCTTTACGGGCGCCTTTGCGGACCAGCGCCTCAATGAAGAGCGGCCCGCCTCTTTCAGCCAAGGCCAGGCGCAGTTCTTCCTGGGTTTTGACGGAAAAAGCGCCGGGGTATCCAGCGGCGCGGGCGATGCCGGCCAAGTCAATTTTTTGGGCGATGGTGGGCTGTCCGCCGACGGAATCATGGGCGCCGTTATTCAAGATCACATGCCGCAGGTTCGGGGGCTTCCTTTCCCCAATGGCCGCGATGCTTCCCAGGTGCATGAGGGCCGCTCCGTCGCCGTCCAGGCAGGTTACCAGGATCTCCGGCTTTTGCAGGGCCAGGGCCAGAGCCAGCGAAGAGGCGTGCCCCATGGATCCGACCATGAGAAAATCCCGTTCGTGTCCCTGGTGGTGTTTTTCCCGCAGTTCGTACAGTTCACGCGAAGTCATGCCGGTGGTGGAGACGAACACCTCTTCCGGCGTGGAGGCGCGTAGGATTTCCTCGATGGCCTGTTCGCGGCTCATTGCCGCCGTGGAGGAGTGGGCATTGGCGCCGGAATCCGTAGTATAGGGCGTAAAGGTATCCTGCCGCGCGATCAGCGCCAGAGGGGATTTGTCTTTTTTAATTTGCGCGTGGCATTCTTCAAGCTGGTTACGGATCTCGTCCTCCCGGCGGGACAATACCCGGCAGGGGATGCCCATGGCCTCGAACAAGGCATGGGTTACTTTGCCCTGCTTGAGGTGCTGCGGTTCGTCCGGCACTCCCGGTTCGCCCCGCCAGCCGATCAGCAGGATCACAGGGATGCGGCACACATCGCCGTCGGCCAGAGAAAGTAGTGGATTCACCGCGTTTCCGATACCGGAATTCTGCATGTACACTAGGGGAATTTTCCCGGTGGCCAGGTGGTAGCCCGAAGCCAGGGCCAGGGCCGCGCCTTCGTTGACCGCGATGACATGGTTCTGTTCCGCCATGTTATCGCCCAGCCAGGCGCAGAAATGCTTGAGGAGCGAATCCGGAACGCCGGTGAAGAATTCCGTGTCCTGGGCGGCCAGCAGATTACAGAAAAAACCTGGATGAATCATGATTTTTTGTTCTAGCTTGCCGCTAGAATGCCGTCAAGGCCGCGTCCTCGCGCCTTTGCCGGCTGTAATTCACGGAAAGATTCAGGCGGCGGGGCGGCTTCCGGCTCCAAAATTATTTGCGGTCAAGGATCATCCGTAGCTCGGGGTTGCGGGTCAGTGCGGCCAGGGTGAAGTAGATCCCCGCGGCCAGAGGTATGATCAGGGCGAGGCGCTGGCCGCCTCCCAGTCCCAAATATTTGGTCCAGGCTTCCAGGCCCAGAGCCGCGCCCAGCATGGTTAAACTGAGCAGGAGGGCGCGGCCGAATGCGTCCCAAGGGAAAAGCCCCCCGGATATCGCCCCCGGCGTCTCCGGATTGCCAAGACCGTGGCGCAGGGCGCGGGTGAGCAGGGCCAGGTTCAGCCAGGCGGCCAGGCTCTCTCCCAGGGCCAGGCCGGGCAGCCCCCAGGCGGCCATGAGCAAGGGAGCGGCCAGGATCAGGCAGGCCAGGGAGATTATGGCGCTCGCGGCGGCGGCCCGTCGTTGCCCTTGGGCGTTCAGGGCGGCCAAGAGCGGCCTGCCGGCGGCCGCGGCCGGCAGAACCGGGGCGTACAGGAGCAGGGCCGCGCCGGTCAGGGCCGCGGCTGCCGGATCAAAGGCTCCGCGCATGAAAAGCAGGCGGACTATCGGAGCGGCAAAAACCATCAGCCCCACGGCCGCGGGCAGGGTGAGAAAGAGGGCCAGGCCGGTGAGGCGGCGCGTTTCTTCCAGCAGGGCAGGACGCGCCCCGGCCAGGACCAGAGCGCTGAAACCGGCCAGGCTGGCCATGCCCAAGGGCGCGCCCACCAGGGCCAAGGGCAATTCCACGAGTCGTTCGGCGTAATAGAGGGCGCTGATGCTCCCTTGTCCCAGGAAAGAAGCCAGCAGGGTTCCGGCCAGAAAGTGCAGTTGCTGGGCCGCGGCCCCGCAGAGTGAAGGAGGCAGGGAGCGCAGAAAGTTCAGGTGCGCGGGCTCCCGGATCCGGCAGGAACCCCGAAGGCGAAAGCCCCGGCCATACAGGGGCGGCAGTTGCAGGATAAATTGCAGGCAGCCGCCCAGGATGAAGCCCAGGCATAGGGTCATGGCCGCCTCCCATCCGCTCTGCCCCAGGAAAATGGCGGCCAGTCCCGCGCCCAGGAGTCCCAGGTTCAGGGCCAGGGGCGCGCAAGCCGGGGCGGCGTAACTCCCCAGGGCCAGGAGGATGGAAACGCCACCGGCAGCCGCGGCCGCAGGGGGCAGGTAAAAGAAGCCCAGGCGGAGGAGGCTTGCGGCCTGGGAGCTCAGTTCGCGGTCATGGGCCAGACCGGGCAGAAAGGCCAGGGCTAGTGGGCCTGCGGCCATAACCCCGGCCAGGGCCGGGACCAGGCTGAGCAGGCATAGGCTGAGCAGGGCGCTCCTTCCCAGGTTCAGGGCCGACTGCCGGCCGCGCTCCGCGTCCTCCCGGACGAAGAAAGGGATGAAGGCCAGGGAGACGGCTCCTTCCTGGAGCAGGCGGCGGACGAAATGCGGCAGGCGGAAGGCGGCCAGGAAGAGATCCCCGGCCCAGCCGCCGCCCAGGATAAAGGCGAAAAGAAGATCCCGGACTAGGCCCAGGAGACGGGAAAAAAGCGCGCCGGCGCTTAAGATCAGCGCCCGGTCCGGGACTGGATTGGCGGAGAGGCGCATGGATCCGGTCAGCTTTCAGGCCGCCGGCCTTTTTGGTTCCAAAGTTGGGCCAGCATGGTGGCCACGGCCTGGTAGAGATCCTCGGGGATCACTTCCCCCACCTCGGTCTGGCTGAAGAGGGCGCGGGCCAGGGGCTTGTTTTCGCGGATGGGCACGCGGTTTTCCCGGGCGATTTCCTTGATCCTTTCGGCCACCCGGTCCGCGCCCTTGGCTACCACCACCGGGGCCGGGGCGACCTTGAAATCGTATTTCAGGGCCACGGCCAGATGCGTGGGGTTGGTGATGACCACATCGGCCTTGGGCACCGCCTGCATCATCCGGCGTTTGCCGATCATGAGCATCTTCTGGCGCTGTTTGCTCTTGATCGTCTGGTCGCCTTCCGCTTGCCTCATCTCGTCCTTGACCTCGGACTTGGTCATTTTCAAGTTCTCTATGTAATCCCAGCGGGTGTAAATCAAGTCGACCACCGCCAGGATGATCATGGGAACCAGGGCGTAAACAGCCATTTTGAAGCCGATTTTCAGGATATAGACGGCCAGGCCGGCGGCGTCTGCATAATAGAGAGTGCTCAGGACCGGCAGTTCATTTTTCAGGACCAGAAAGGGGGCCAGCCCGATGACCACGGCCTTGAGGACGTTTTTGAACAGGCGGATCAAGGTTTGCAGGGAAAAAAACATGCGCTTCAGCCCATTTATCGGGTTCATCTTGGAGAACTTGGGACGCAGCGGTTCGGTGGTCCAGAGTTTGCCCACCTGCAAGCGTTGCACCATGTAGGAACAGAAGCCGATGGTCAGGAGTATGGGCAGGATCATCTTGGCCACCGAGGCCGCGAGGGAGAGAAAGAGCACATAGATGTTTCCCGGAGTGGGATCAAAGGCGTAGCTCTCCGGGCCGAAGAGGCGGCGCAGAAGTCCCATCAGCTCCCGCCCGACAAAGCTGATCCAGAAATAGGCGATGATCACCCCGATGAACACGTTCAGAGTGGAGCTGATCTCCGCGGACTTGGGGACATTGCCTTTTTGGCGCGCCTTTTGGATGCGTTTGGGAGTGGGTTTTTCCGTGCGGCTGGGATCTTGTTGCGGCATCTCAGCCTCCGTTCACGCTGCGCATGAAATTGTTGAGCATGGGAGACAGACCGCCCACGAATTCACGAATATTCAGGTGGAGCAGGGAAAACATGATGCTGAAAAAGAAAAAGCCCACCCCGATCTTGATTGGAAAACCCAGGACCATGAGGTGCATCTGGGGGGCCACCCGGGCCATCAGGGCCAGGGCCAGCTCCACCATGAACAGGCAGGCCAGGATCGGCCCGGCGATCTTCAAGGCCAGGACAAACATGCTGGCGGAAAGGCGGATCATGTCCTGGAGCGTGTGTTCCTTGATGAGCAGGCCCCCCGGCTCAACCAGCGTAAAACTGTTTACCAGGGCCTGGATCAACAGAAGATGCCCGTCCAGCAACAGAAAGAGGCTTAAGGCGACAGTCTGGAGCAGGAAAGAGGTAATGACCAGTTGCTGGTTGGAGGCAGGGTCCATCATGGTGATCATGCTGAAGCCCATCTGGAAGCCGATGACCTGCCCGCCCAGTTGCGCGCCCGCAAATACGAACTGCGCCATCAGCCCCATCCCCAGTCCGAGGATGAGTTCGCCCAGCAGCAAGAGGAGGATCTTGATGGAATCCGCTGGAAAGATCCCGCCCTGAACCGAGGTATGCGGCCAGATCGCAATGGTCAGCACCAGGCAGATCGCCGCCTTGACCTGGGTGGGAATGTTCTCGCCGCCGAAAAAGGGCAACAGGAAAAGCACCAGGCTGATTCGCATGAAGGTGAGGACAAAACTCAAAAAACTGGCGGGATCGAAGTTGAAAATATCCATGAAGTAAGACTAGCAAATAATGTGCCGCCGGGCAATGTCGCCCCGGACGGCTGGTGGACAAGCCGGGGCAATCATATTATAGAGGCTGTCTCAAAAATCTTTTTGAGCGGCTTCTGGCGAAGCGATTTTGTGAATTTGGGACCTGGCCGCCGGGGAGACTTGCGATGAGAATATGCATTGTGGGCACGGGCTATGTGGGACTTGTGAGCGCGGCCTGTTTCGCGGAAATGGGCAATGACGTGCGCTGTGTGGATGCCGATCCGGAGGTGGTGGAGAAGCTTCGGGCCGGAATCATCCCTATTTACGAACCGGGCCTGGATGGCCTGGTGTCGCGCAATGCCGGGGAAGGCAGGCTTTTTTTCGGCGTCCGCCTGGAGGAAGGACTTGTGGGGGCCGAGGTTCTTTTCATTTGCGTGGGTACGCCTTCCGGGGCGGACGGTTCGGCGGACTTGCGTTTTGTGCGGGCTGTCGCCAAGGAGATTGGGCAGAAGATGAGCGCCCCGCTGGTGGTGGTGAACAAATCCACGGTGCCGGTGGGCACGGCGGATTTGGTGCGGGATATCATTGCCGGGGAATTGCGCGCCCGTGGGCTTGAGACCCTGGAATTTCACGTGGCTTCCAACCCGGAATTTTTGAAGGAAGGGGATGCGGTCAACGACTTCATGAAGCCGGATCGGGTGGTGGTGGGTACGGATGACCCCAGGCCGGCGGCCGCGCTCAGAAGCCTGTACGCCCCGTTCGCGCGCAGCCGCGAGAAATTTATCAACATGAGCGTGCGTAGCGCCGAGATGACCAAGTATGCGGCCAACGGCATATTGGCGGCCAAGATATCCTTTATCAACGAAATTTCCGGCATCTGCGAGCTGGTGGGGGCGGATGTGCGCGATGTGCGCACGGGTATCGGAGCGGATCACCGCATCGGCTATCATTTTATTTATCCGGGCATGGGTTTTGGAGGATCCTGTTTTCCCAAGGACGTGCGGGCGCTGATCCACACGGCCCGCGCCCACGGCATGGATCCGCAGCTTTTGCGGGCGGTTGAGGAAGTGAATAACCGGCAAAAATTGGTTATGGCCCGAAAAATCCTGGATTATTTCGCGTCCTCGGGCGGTGTGCGGGGGCGCACCCTGGCCCTGTGGGGATTGGCCTTCAAGGCCAATACCGACGACCTGCGCGAATCCTCCCCGGTGGAGGTGGTCAAGGTCCTGAACGCCGAGGGCATGTCCGCGCGCATTTATGACCCGGCGGCCGGCGAAGGGGGGAGCAGGCTCTTTACGGGTAACCCCCTGGTGACTATGGTGGAGGACCAGTACGCGGCCCTGGAAGGGGCGGACGCCCTGCTGGTGGCTACGGAATGGAACCAGTTCCGCACCCCGGATTTTACGAGGATCAAAGACGCCCTGCGCCGCCCGGCCCTGTTTGACGGACGCAATTTGTACATCCCGGAAGAGATGCGCGGATACGGTTTTGAATATTTCTGCATCGGCCGGGGAAATTGAATAAAGGATTTGCCGTCATTTTTATTATTGGCAATTTTTGTCACTACTGTTATATGGGTATAGATAGCGCAAATAAGGGGTAAAGCTATGACTCAAGCGCAGAAAAAACAAGACGATGAACTTATTCAATTGGTTACCTTCAGCATAGGCGAAGAAGAGTTTGGAGTGGACATCCTGAAGGTGCAGGAAATCATCCGCACCATGGAGATCACCAAGGTCCCCAGGGCTCAGGATT
>WRHT01000032.1 GCA_009783115.1 Desulfovibrionaceae bacterium
TTATAGGGTGGCTCCCCAAGCCGTTTTCAAGGAGCCTGCCCCATGTCCGCGCGGAAAATTCTTTACCTGGAAGCTCAATCCGGCATCAGCGGCGATATGGCCGTGGCCGCCCTGCTGGATTTGGGCGCGGATCCGGAAAAATTAAAACAGGCCCTGGCCAGCCTGGGCCTGGACGGTTACCGCCTGGAAATAAGCCAGGTCAGCAAATGCGGGATCCTGGCCCGCGATTTCAACGTAATCCTTGAAGAAAACGAAGATTTGGCCGAACACAGCCATAAACACGCACATCACGAGTCTGTATGCGGTCATGCCCACGGACACGACCGCCTCCATGGGCCGGAACATCCGCCCGCCCGCTCCTCGCGGAATTTTAAGGATATAGTCCGGATCATCCGGGGCTCCGCCATAAGCGCCAAGGCCAAGGCCCTGGCGGAAAAAACCTTCCGGATCCTGGCCGAGGCCGAGGCCGAGGCCCACGGCCTGTCCCCGGAAGAGGTGCATTTCCACGAGGCGGGCGCGCTGGATTCCATCGTGGACATAGTGGCTGCGGCCATCTGCCTGGACGATCTGGAGGTGGAGGAGACGGTCATCTCCAGGCTGACCGAAGGCCGCGGCCACGTCCTCTGCCGGCACGGGCTCCTGCCGGTGCCGGCGCCGGCCGTGCTGAACATCGCCCGCACCCACGGCCTTATCCTGCATCTGGCGGAAGAGGAGGAAGAAATGGTCACCCCCACCGGGGCGGCCATTGCCGCGGCTCTGAAAACCCAAGATCATCCGCCGCCGGGCTTCATTGTCCGCGCCGTGGGCCTGGGCGCGGGAAAAAAAGACTTCCGCCGGGCCAATATCCTGCGGGCCATGCTGCTTGAAGAACATGACAAAGACGTATATTTTCAGCCGGACAGGAGGCAAAATGCCTAAAATCCATATCCCGGCCCTATTCCTGGCTTTGTGCCTGTACCCGGCCTACCAGGCCGTGGCGGCGGAAAACACGGTAAACAGGCAGGAACTGCGCTCCCTGCTTCGCGAACTCCTGAAGGAAGATCCCGGCCTGGTGCTGGACGTCTTGCGCGATCACAGCGAATTCGTGCTGGACGTGGCCCAGCAGGGCGCGGATCTGCGCCGGGAAAAAATGCTCCAGGCCCAATGGCGCCAGGATTTGACCAAACCCAAAAAGATCATGCTGGAAAGCCGCCCCACCCTCGGTCCAGCCGAGGCCCCGGTGACCATCGCCGTCTTTACGGATTTCACCTGCGTATACTGCCAGCAAGCCGAGCAGACCATCAAACGTCTGCTCCAGGTCTATGACGGCAAAATCCGGGTGGTCTACAAATACATGCCCATGCGCAGCCATCCCGGCGCTCTGGAGGCCGCCGAACTTATGCTGGCCGCCTACCGGACGGACAAACGAAAAAGCTGGGAGGTCTTCGATACCTTTTTTGCAAACCGGACCAAAATCCTTTCCAATGAAGGGCAGACTTTCATGCGCGCGATAATCGCGGAAAAGGGCCTGGATCTGAAGAAGCTCCTGGCCGAGGCCCAGGGCGGCAGCGTCCAGGGGGTGCTGGCCGAGGATGAATCTGACGCGAAAACATTGCAGTTTGACGGCACTCCCAGCTTCCTGGTCAACAACCTAGTCATCCGTGGAGCCTTGCAGGAAAACTTTTTCCGTCAGGCCGTGGATCTGGCCCTGGCCGAGGCCACGAAAAAATAAAACGGTTATGGCAAGATCCTTTACCGGCATAGCCTGCTTCGGTGGAGCGCTGCTCATGTTATTCGTGTCCGGGACGGCCACGGCCGCCCCCGACGCCGCAACCGCGCCCCAGCCCAAGGCCACCGCGGAGATCCCCTCCCCACTTGTTCCTGACAGCGCCATGACGGAAAAAGGCTGGCTCCCCCTGCTCCAGAGACTCCATGATGATAAAATTTACGATCAGGATGTCGGCGAATGGTTCGCCGGCCTGCAAGAGAGCTATTCCCCGCGCCCCATGGGCGCGAAAGTCGGCGCCATGTTCAGGAACCGCTACCAGCCGCCGCCCTTTTCCTTTTTGCGCCGGCCGAAAATTCCGCCCAGCCTGTACCCCGGCACCCTGACCCCGGAAAATATCTCCGCCTGCCGCGCTTTCCTGCGGGAACACGCGGATCTTTTACTACAGGTGGAAAAACGCTATGCCGTGCCCAAGGAAGTTCTGACCGCTCTCCTGCTGGTGGAAACCCGCCTGGGCAACTTCCTGGGACAGGATACGGCCATCTGGACCCTGGCCTGCCTCGCGGCCTCAAATGAACCGGAAACGCTCGGAGAGTTGAAGCCGCCCACGGCCAACGACACCCAGGAAGCCTGGCTGCGCGAACAGCTCAAGAAAAAATCCGACCGGGCCTATAACGAACTCAAGGCTCTCATCGCCCATGCCCGCAAGTATAAACACAATCCGCTGGAAATGCGGGGATCCAGCGAAGGCGCGCTAGGACTGTGCCAATTCATGCCCAGCAATATCAACATGTACGGCGTGGATGGAACCGGCAACGGACGTATTGACCTTTTTTTCCTGCCCGACGCCCTGCACAGCGCTGCCAACTTTCTCAAAATCCACGGATGGAAAAACAACGCCGCCAGGGACAGGCGGATACGCACCCTGCTCCGCTATAACCACAGCCGGCTATATGCCAATACCGTCCTGACCCTGGCCGAAGGGCTGGCCAAAAAATAATAAACCGCCATGTCCGCCCACGAAAAATCGTCCCTGCCCCAAAAACATCGCCGGGTTTTACACGGTACGAACCTGGGCAAGCCGCCCGGCCCAGACCTGCGGGAAGAGCTGGGCCGCGTCCTGGAAGCCGTTGCCCTGGTCTTTCCCTTGAAACCCAAACACCTGCGGGAACTGCCTCTGGCCGTGGAGGATCTTTCCCTACGCCTGACCACGGATCGCGGACAGGGGCGCAAGTACTGGGCCAGCCCGCGTCTTACCGGCGCCTATCTCTATTATTTCATGCCCTGGAACCTGCTGCGCCTGGCCTGGCTGCTCCCCGGCCTCCCCCTGCGTCTGAAGCCTGGAGATCAGGTGCTGGACTTGGGCAGCGGCCCCTTAACCCTGCCCTTGGGGCTATGGCTGGCCCGGCCGGAACTAAGAAAAACGGATCTGCGCTTTGTCTGCGCGGACACGGCCCCCCAGCCCCTGGCCCTGGGGCTGGATATTTTTCACAGAATAACCGGCCGGACCAGGGCGGACAACGGGGAAGAAATGAACTGGCAAGTCCGCGTCAAGCGCGGCCGCCTGGAAGCGATGGGCGTACGGATCCAAGGGGGGGCGCGCCTGATCACCGCCGGCAATGTGCTCAACGAACTGCCCCAATCCGGAACGGAACGCCTGGAAGAAAACCTGGAAAACCTCTTTCTGGATTTTGACCGGATCCTGGCCCCCGGCGGGCAGATTTTCCTGCTGGAACCAGGAACCCGCCTGGGCGGCAAGCTCCTGGGTCTTTTGCGCGGTCTGGCCCTGGAATACGGCTACCTGGCCGAGGCTCCCTGCACCCACCAGGCCCCCTGCCCTCTGGCCGAAGCGAACAAGTCCGGCGGCTGGTGCCATTTCAGCTTCCCCGCCGCCGGAGCCCCTCCAAAATTGGAAGAACTCAGCCTGGCCGCAGGCTTGAGCAAAAGGCAACTGCACCTCTCCTGTCTGCTCCTGCGCAAACCCTTCCAAGAGCCGGCGGCGGCGGAAACTTCGATGCTCAAACCCAGGACCGTGGAAAAACCGCTAGATGTGCGGATCATTTCCGAACCCATCCGCTTGCCGGGGCAAGAAAAAACGGCGCGTTACGTCTGTTCTTCCATAGGCCTGGGACTGCTGCGCGATGCCGACGGCATGAAATCCGGCCAAACGGCGCGGGCCGCGCTCCTGGAAAACAGGACCAGAGACCCCAAGAGCAACGCCTGGAATATGATGCAATACCCGGATAAAAACGCTTAATTCATGGATTTGTGCCAACGGAAAGATTATCATGCCCCCTGGAAAAAAATGCAACGAAGGAGAGGACATGCGCATAGCTCTGCTGGGTGATTCAATCTGCGCCGGGTACGGGGTGCGGCCGGACAAGGCTTGGGCCGCGCTGCTGGCAAAAGCCCTGGAATACGGACTGCACAATGACGGGGTGAACGGCAGCACCGCCCAGGAAGGCCTGCTGCGGCTGCCGGCCCTGCTGGCAACCCGGCCGAATCTGCTGTATGTTCAGTTCGGCCTGAACGACGCCTGGATGGAGCTGCCTGAAGCCGAGTACATTCAGACCATGGACCGGATACTGCGCGAGGCCCTGAAGGACGAAGCGCGGACGGTTATCCTGGGAACCAACCACCTGGTCTATGTAACCGATGAACAAATCCGCGCCGGGGGCACGGCTTACCCGGAAAAGGTACGCCGTTTCAACGACGCCTTACGGGATCTCCTGAACCCTCTGGAGCCGCGGTTGATCCTGGCGGACATCGAGGCCTGGACCGCCGATCTGGCCCCGGACGAACAGGCCATCTTGCTGCAATGGGACGGCGTGCACCTTAGCGAAGAGGGCAACGCTTTTTATTTTCAACGTCTGGAACCTGTGTTCCGGGGCATCCTGGAGCAACCGGCAACATAAAAAAAGGAGGTCATACATGGAACTGCGGCGAGCCATTGAAGAAAGACGCAGCATTCGTAAATTCACCGCCAGGCCCGTGGAGCGCGCCCTGTTGGAGGAACTGCTGAAAAAATCCCTCTGGGCGCCTTCGGGCATGAACCGCCAGCCCTGGAAATTCGTGGTGGTGGAAGGGGAAACCTTGAACCGCCTGCTCAAGCTTTCCGTAAACCTGGCGGAACACATGGACACGGCTTTGCGGGTTTTTAACGACAAGATGCGCCAGTTCATCAAGGGCTATTTCCGGGACCTGGGCGGCGCGAAGACAGTAGTCGTCTGCCTCTCCAAGGCGGAAGAAGGCTACCTCGAAGACCACACCAACATGGTCTCCTGCGCGGCCGCGCTCTATAACTTCCTGTTGCTGGCGCACGAAGCCGGGATCGCCACCTGTTGGATGACCGGCTACGACGAGGTGGAGAAAGAATTCTTAAATATCCTGGGGGTAAGCGGCTATAAGCTGGTCGGGGTCACCCCGGTGGGTTACGCGGACCAAAGCCCGCCCATCCCGCCGCGCAAAAACGAGGATATTGTCTGGCTGTCCTGACGGCGGCCTTTATTTTTATTTATGGAGGCGAATATGTTCAAAAAACTTCTCATTACTTTAATTATGCTCCTGGTTCCCGCGGGCGCGGCCTTGGCCGCCGACAACATCAAGCTCCCCCCTCCGGACAAGGAGGGCGGCATGCCCCTGATGGGCGCGCTCAATGCCCGGAAGACCAACCGGGCCATCAGTCCCGAAGCTCTGCCGGAAAGCGAAATCTCCAACCTGGCCTGGGCCGCTTGGGGCATAAACCGCGCGGACGGCAAACGCACCACGCCCACGGCCAGAAACGAACAGAAAGTTCAGCTTTATGTGGCTCTGGAGAGCGGGGTCTGGCTGTATAAAGCCGAATCCCATGAACTACAGCGGGTCATGTCCCAGGATCTGCGCGGCAATTTCGGGGGCGCTCCGCTTACCCTGATCTATGCCGCGATCGCTGATTCGGAATATTCCGCCATGCATGTGGGATCCATGTACCAGAATGCCGGACTGTACTGCGCCTCGGCCGGACTGGCCAACGTGGTCAAGGGATCCGGCCTGAAAGCCCTGGAGGATCTGCCCCTGCCGTCCGGATACAGGGTCTTCATCGCCCATCCCATCGGCCGCCCCAAATAGCCGCCTCTTAAAAAAACAAACCGCGGCCGCCGGCCTCTGCCGGCGGCCGCGGCGCAAACGTCTCCTATTCCACGGAAACGTGCAGATCGTTGCTAGACTTATAGAAAGACATCTTGTAGCGTTTGCCGTTCATGGGTTCTATCCCGAAATAACGGTAATTTTTAAGGTTTTTCAGCCCTCCGGACCGGCGGTTTATGGTATCGGTATCGCCCGGACCTTTAAGGCTGGATGTGCCCATAAGCAGCCACTGGCCGGAATCGGAATCGTGGACGTATACCTTGAAACTCATATTGGAATCACGGCTATTGTTATGCAGCCTGACGCAGTCCTCCATGCCGCCGGAACCATCGTTGCCCTTGCTGCCTGGAAGGCCGAAAGTGTCCACCGTCACTACCGCCGCTTTGCCTGCCGCGCCGCTGAAGGAAAATTCCGGTTTGGGATAAAGCAAATTGCTGGAAGAAACGCAGGATACCGCGCCACACATCGCCAATAAAGCCACGAACATAAACCAACGCCGCATAAAATTCCTCCTTGGATTTACAGATACAAAGTTCGTTCCTGAACGGAACCATTGTTATTCCACCGCCCTCTTGTCAAGCTGGAATTATGCTTTTATACTATTTTTTTGTGAATCCGTGAGTCCATGACCCCCATGACCGCGCACCCCCCAACCGGAACAAAGCCATGCCTGTCAAAGGTCCGCATATATCCATAAAGTCCGAATCGCTGGTGGATCGCATCCTGCACATCAAGCTGGACGAATTTGAGGAGTGGCCGGAGACCGTACGCCACCTGACCATCGAGATTGCCGAAGAACTGTTCATGGCGCGCTATAACCCTTTCATCAACCCGTCCACGGTGCGGGCCAGCGTGCGCGACCGCTTTGAACAGTCCCGCCGGGGCCTGTCCATACACTATGCCAATACCATCAGCGAGGGACTGACCATGTTCTGGAGCGCCCACGACTCCGACATGGCCTTCCGCGAGGAGATCATCGCCAAGCTGGCGGAAATTCTGCCCAAAGAATGTATCGACCTCCGGCCTTCCTCCAGGGTGGAGAACGCCACCGATGCCACGGACTTGCGCCTGGAACTGCCGCTCTTGGTAATCACCCCTTTCACGGCTGAAGAAGTCAGCCGGGTGGTGCGCCTGGCCAACGAGATGCAGTTCGCCCTCATTCCCAGGGGGGGAGGCAGCGGTTATACCGGCGGGGCCATTCCGGCCCGCAAACGCTCGGTGGTGCTGGCCCTGACCAGGTTCACCGGCATCCTGTCCCTGGACAAGGAGGCGCGCACCCTCACCGCCCAGGCCGGAGTGATTACCAACCATGCCGCCCTGGCCGCAGCCGGGGCCGGCCTGCTCTTCACCGTGGACCCTGCCTCCAAAAACGCCTCCAGCATCGGCGGCAATATCGCGGAAAATTCCGGCGGCCCCCTGGCCGTGGAATACGGCACGGCGGTGGACAACCTGCTCTCCTACCGCATGGCGCTGCCCACCGGGGAACTTATCGAGGTCATCCGCCAGAATCACCCCCGGCGCAAGATCGAAGAACAGGATCTCGCGGTGTTCGAGGTGCGGGATCTTTCAGGCGGCCTGCGCAATGTGGTCAAGCTGCCCGGCCGGGATCTCCGCAAACCCGGCCTGGGCAAAGACGTGACCAACAAGACCCTGGGCGGCCTTCCGGGGGTGCAAAAAGAAGGGGTGGACGGCATCATCATCGACGCCACCTTTGTGCTGCATCCCAGGCTTAAGCACTCCAGGGTCATGGTTTGGGAATTTTACGGTTCCTCCATGCACAACGCCGCCCTGGCCATCAATGATCTCATCGCCTTGCGCGGCCTGTTCGCGGCCAAGGGCGGGCTGGTCAAACTCACCAAGCTGGAGGAATTCGGCAGCAAATACGTCCAGGCCATCGAATATACAAAAAAATCCTCCAGGCATGAGGGAGACCCAATATCGGTGCTCATCCTCCAACTGGACAGCGATGACCAGGACGCCCTGGACTGGGCCGTGGGAGAAGCGGAAAAAACGGCCGCCGGCTATGCCGGGGTGGACGCCTTTCTGGCCAAGGATGAAAAGGAGGCGGAACTGTTTTGGGAAGACCGCCATAAACTCCCGGCCATCGCCAAGCGCACCTCCGGTTTCAAAATCAACGAGGACGTGGTCATTCCCCTGGCCGCTCTGCCGGATTTCGCCCTCTTCCTGGAAGATCTCAACCTGGAATACATGGCCAGGGCCTACCGCCGGGCCTTGCAGGAGATCGGCCTTTTACGCGGCCTGGCCGAGGACGACCGGGAGTTCAACCGCGAATTCACCTACGCCTCGCGCCTGATCAAGGGCGAGCGGACAACGGAAGGACAGGAACAAGGCGAACTCACCGAACAGGGGCTGCGGCTGCACGTCGTGCTCTACCTTAACAAACTGCGGGGCATGTACCCGCAGCTGGCCGAAAAAATCCTGCGCATCGAGGAAAAGATGCTTAAATCCCAGGTCGTGGCGGCCAGCCACATGCATGCCGGAGACGGCAACTGCCATGTGAATCTGCCGGTCAACTCCGGGGATGTGGACATGGTGGCGGAGGCCGGCGAGGCCGCCTTCCGGGTCATGGCCAAGGCCAAAGAGCTGGGTGGGGCGGTTACCGGCGAACACGGCGTGGGCATCACCAAGATCGCCTTCCTGGACAACGAACGCCTGGCCGAGCTGCGGGAATTCAAGGCCCTGGTGGACCCGCACAACATCATCAACCCGGCCAAGCTGACCCAGAAGGAACTGCCGGTCAGCCCTTTTACCTTTTCCTTCAACCGCCTGATCGAAGACCTGAACCAAAGCGGCCTGCCGGAAAAAGAACGGCTGATCGAACTTTTGACCATGGTGCAGATCTGCACGCGCTGCGGCAAGTGCAAGGAGGTCTGCGCCGGGTATTACCCGGAAGAGGATCTGCTCTACAACCCGCGCAACCGGAACATGTCCCTGGGCGCCCTGCTGGAGGCCGTTTACTACTCCCAGGTGAACAGCGGGGTGATTGACCGGGAGCTGCTGAAAGAACTGCGCGAGATGATGGAATTTTGCACCGGCTGCAACAAATGCCTGGCGGTCTGCCCGGTGCGGATCAATTCCCAGGAAGT
Source organism: Desulfovibrionaceae bacterium (assembly GCA_009783115.1). The sequence continues at coordinate 8,938 of WRHT01000032.1, forward strand.
GACCCTGACCCTGCGCGCCTTCCTTGAAAAAGAGGGTGAAGGCGGGCATCCCTTCAAGAACAGGGTAATCACTTACCTGTCCGAAGATTTGCCGGCGCGTTTCCCACGTTTCGCCAAGGCCGCCTCCCTGGGACAACGCATGGCCAACCGCACGCTTCCCCTGGTCCCTTCCTCCTTGCGCGCCCGCTTCTATAACCCGTTATTTTCCGGGCCAGGCCCCCTCACGGGATACAGAAACCTCTTTGAAAGCCTGAAACTGGAACGGGGTTCGCTATTTGTTCCCAAGGACGGGTCCAAGGGCACGGTCCTATATTTTCCGGGCTGCGCCGGGAGCATGTTTTACCGCGCCATCGGCATTTCCGGCGCGGCTTTGCTCCTCAAGGCCGGCTGGGCCGTGTTCCTGACGCCGGAGGCCATCTGCTGCGGCTACCCGGCCTTGTCCGCCGGACTCCAGGATATCTTCCGGGCCAACCGGCAAAAAAACACGGAGATCCTGGGCGCCTGGACGGAAAAAGCCGCCCGGCTTGGCTACCCCATAAGCCGGATACTCACCGCCTGCGGCACCTGCCGTGATGGCCTGGAACGCTACGCCTTGGGCGATCTGCCGGCCACGGCCTTTACTGAGGGCGATACGCCGCTGGAGGATGTTTTTCAGTTTCTCAGCCGGAACCTGCCGGATAAGGACGCGCCCCGCTCCGTTTCCGCCAAGGCCGGGCTGATCTACCATGTCCCCTGCCACGCCGAATGGTCCGGGGCGGCTAAAAACAAGGCCGCCGAAATCTATGCCGAGGCCCTGACCCGGCACAGCGGGCTAAAAACGCTTATCAGCCACTACTGTTGCGCTGAATCCGGGGTGGGGGCGATCATCGCCCCGCTAGAGCACAATATCCTGCGCCGGCGCAAAACCGCCGACCTGCGGGAAGCCATGGCTCTGGCCGGGGACGAGGCCCCGGTGCTGGTAGGTTGCCCTTCCTGCAAAATGGGGATGATCCGCACCCTCATGGGGATGCGGCAAAAACGCCCGGTGCTGCACACCCTGGAATTTCTGGCCGGGGAAACCTTCGGCCCGGACTGGCGGCGGCGCGCGCGCAAACTCCTGGCCGGCTCGGAGGCTGCCGGCGACGGACTGCGCCTGGTTGACATGGAGGGACGCGGCGCGAACGCTCCCGGCCCGGATCAAGATGAAGAAAAAGAGGAAGATGATCAGGCTTGAAATACCTTTGTTTTGACTACGGACAAAAA
>WRHT01000033.1 GCA_009783115.1 Desulfovibrionaceae bacterium
GGAATCGGCTATAACAGCGACATGAAGGCCGACGCCCCGAAGGCGGTGATCGCCTCGGTGCTCTGGAACTGGGGGACGTACTACACGCGGCTGATCAAGAGCGTCATTGACGGATCCTTCACCACCACGCCCTACCTGGGCGACATGGCCGACGGCATGGTCGCTCTCACGTCCCTTGAGGGGGCGATGCTGCCTCCGGGGACCGTGGGAGCGATCGCGGCCGCGAGAAAAAAAATAGACCGGGGCGACGCCATCTTTGAAGGGGGCATGGAGACCAACGACGGGCGGATCATCGGCGCTACCGGGCAGCGTCTCGGCGAGGGGGAAATTTTTAGCGGCATGAACTGGTACTATCGCAACGTGCTGGAATGACAGAAGGGAGGCGAAGGTGAAAAAGGTCCTGGCCGTGCTGGCCGTTGCGTTGATCGTGGGAGTTTTTTTCCTGTTCCAGGCCTGGGAAAAGAAGGGGACCTGGGAGCCGGGAAGGCCCTTGGCCAAAGAATATGTGAAAATAGGGATTATCTACCTGACGGACGTGCTCGGCGAAACCAGCGGGTACACCTACGCCCACGACCGCGGCCTCAGGGAGACGCAAAAAACCATCGGTCTCAGGGACAACCAGATCCTCCGCAAGACCGGCATATCCGACAGCGATCTTCCGGCCACGGAACAGGCGATGCGCGAGTGCATTTCAGCGGGGGCCAACATCATCATTGCCACGGCCGAGGGTTATGCGCCGGTGTCGAAAAAACTGGCGGGCGAATTTCCGAATGTCGTTTTCGCGCAGCTTTACGCGGATACGCGCAACGGCTCCAACCTCGCCAATTATTTCGGCCGCGCCTACCAGGCCCGCTACCTGAGCGGGATCATCGCCGGGCTGCGCAGCGCGGCCAATAAGATCGGCTATGTGGCGGCCATGGGCAAGGAGAACACCCAGGTCACCAGCGGCCTTAACGCCTTTGCCCTGGGGGTGGAGAGGGTCAACCCCAAGGCTGAAATCCTCGTGAAAGTCACCCATCGGTGGGTGCATCCGGAAGCCGAGTCCGCGGCGGCGCACGCGCTGATCGCCGCCGGCTGCGACGTGATCGCACAGCATTGCGACACTCCCGCCCCGCAGATCGCGGCGCAAAGCCAAAGCTCCGGAGAGCGCGGGATATGGGGGATCGGCTACAACAGCGACATGCGCAAGGACGCGAAAACGGTCATTACCTCGGTGGTCTGGCATTGGAATGTTTATTACACCGGCCTCGTCGCCGGCGTGATTGACGGCGGCTTCAGGCCCGCGTCCTACCTTGGCGGCCTGCGCGAGGGCATAGTGGGGCTTACGCCGTTCAACGAAAGCCTTATGCCCGCCGGGGCGGCCGAGGCCCTGAAGGAAGCGCGTAAGGGCATTGAAAGCGGCGCATCCGCAATCTTCGAGGGGGCGTTGGAGAGCAATGACGGGCGGGTTTTCGGGGTTCCGGGACAACGCTTTTCCGACGCGGAGATCGCCGAAGGCATAAACTGGTACTACCGCAACGTGCTTGAGCTTCAATGAAACAAAGCCTAAGATGGCCGTACAATGATCCGCAGGCCGCCCAACAGTCCCACACAGAAAATGCCAAAGCAAAGCAAACCAAAAGATGTCCAGACGCTCATGATTTGGCATCCCACATGGTTAAAATGTAACTGCCTATCATACGCCTATTGCGATGTTAATACCAGTTTGACTGGAATGGAACAAGCCCATCACCGTGCTGCTGAGTAGCAGTTGACTCCGGCCAGCAGGAACTGGTCGAGGTCGAAAACTGTGCTTCGTGTTGGCAGCCGTACACGGGGGCGTTAACCGCGCCGTGTCAGCCTTGGCCGTCTGTTAATCGCAGCCGTGGCGGAAAACCCTTTGACCCAACTAAGGCCGCGTAATCGCTTGTTCCAAAACAAGGCGAATGTAGCGCGTATATGGCATCCGTTCCGCCTTCGCTCGAATTTTCACTGCTGCCAACAGATTTTGAGGTAAGCGCATATTAAGAGCGGCTGTTTTCGGTTCAAACTCGAACTTCACCGACGCAAATCCTGACAAATCGTACTCCGACAAGTCGGCGGACTCCACAAACTGTTCGGCTTCTTCGTCGCTTTTGAGCGACGGCATCGCCTTAAGCGAGTGTTTTTTCATAGTTGTCAATCTCCCTTTGGTGCATATAGCGGGCGCTGATCATTTGTCTACACAAGATCTACGGTTTAATGACCTTTGAGGGATTTTTGATTCTTCGCGGGGATTTTGGGTAGGTTCTTTTATGGCCGCTTGTAAGCGAGATAAAGGCCGGGGCAGATACAAATAAAAAACCCCGGCCCGGCCTACCTCTCCCTCAAGGCCCGCTGGCGGGTCTTGAGAACGGGCTTGAGGATATAGTCCAGGATGGTTTTCTTGCCGTGGAGTATGTCCGCGGTGGCGAGCATGCCGGGCATGATGTCCAGTTCCTTGCCCTGGTAGACGATGGCGTTGCTTTCGGTGCGCACCCGCGCCTGGTAAAAGACGTCGCCGCGCCGGTCCTCGATGGTGTCGGCGCTGATTTGCTCCAGCTTGCCGGGCAGTCCGCCGTATATGGAAAAGTCATAGGCCGAGATCTTGACCATGGCCGTCTGGCCTATTTCCAGAAAGGCCACGTCCGCAGGCCGCACCTTTACTTCCACCAGGAGCGCCCCTTCCAGGGGCACGATGTCCATGATCGATTCGCCGGGTTTGACCACGCCGCCCACGGTATTGATGTAAATCTGGCGCACCGACCCGCGCACCGGGGATAAGAGTTCCGTCCGGCTGACCCGGTCGCCGCCCGCGCTCAGGGTTTCGCGCAGGGAGGCGAGTTCCAGGCGGCGGCGGTTGATTTCATCGGTCACGTTCGAGGCCAGCTCCGCCTCCCGGAAGGCGATGCGCCTCTCCGTCTCCTCCACCGCCGCCCTGATTCTCGGCTCAGCGGCCATCAGGGAGTCGAACTCGCCCTGCAAAGAGACCACCTGGCTTTGCAGGTTCAGGTAATCCACCTTGGAATAGCTGCCGCTTTCGGCCAGCGGGGTAATCACCCGCATTTTTTCCTGGGCCAGCTCCAGGTTGGCTTCGAGCTGGCGGAGGCGCACGCGCTGTTCTTCCAGCTCATGCCGCCGCTGGTCATGCTGGGCGCGCAGCAGCATAAGCTCGGCTTCGCGCTGTCCCCGGCGCGCCCGCCAGGTCGCGGCCTGGTCCTCAAAGACGTTTTTGGCCCAGCTTTCAATATCCGCGCTGATGTTCGCGTCCATAAGCTCGCCCAGCCAGGCGGACGCGCTTTCGGGAAAAACAGGCTCTTCGTCCGCGAGTTCAGCCCGCAGGCGCAAGATGGAAGCCTGGTTTTCCAGGGCGCGGCTCACGGCGTCGCGGTACATGCTGGCCGCGCTCTCGTTGTCCAGGCGGGCCAGGATGTCGCCCTGGGAAACAATCTGCCCTTCCCGGACAAAAAGATCGCTCAGGATGCCGCCTTCGAGGTTCTGGATCGCCTGCAGACGCTGGGCGGCGATGATCTGTCCATCGGCGTGGGTCACCTCGTCCACTTCGGCCAGCCCCGCCCAGATGATCATGATGATGAAAAAGGAGATGATGCAGATGGAGAGCTTGCGGGATTGGATCGCGGGCATCCGGGAATAGGCCGCCGTATGCGCCCTGGAATAGGGCAATTCTTCGGGTGTGAGCTTGGATCGTCCGCCGTCGGGAAGGGGGGGGGCGTCCTGTTCGCCCTTCAGGAACATCATGATCCTGGCAAACAGGCCTTTGGGGGGCGCGGCCGCCCCGGCCTGGGGTTGCGCGGGTTTGCCCGGCTGCGCCGGTCCCGCGGCTTGCCCCAGCCCCGCCAGCGCGGCTTGGGTAGTCAGGGAAATCGAGGGCGGATCCGGCTGATCCGCTTTGCCCGCCCCCGCCGGTTTGGCCTGGTGCGCCGGATGCGCGGAATGCGCGGGCTTGCTCTGTTGCGCCTGTCTGGCCAGTTGGGCCTGTTGCGCCTGTTTGACCTGTTGCGCCAACTGCGCCAGTTGCGCCGGTTGAAGCTGTTGAACCGCCCCGGCCTGGGGGTGCGCCGGGCCAGACGGTTTGGCCGGTTGGGCCGGTTGGGCCGCCGGGGGATCCTGGAGATCCTGGAGATCCTGGGGATCCTGGCCTGGTTCTTCCGGCGGCTCCGGCGCGATCAGCCGGGCCGCCTGGGGCAGGTAGGCCGCCGGGATCTGGAAGATCGCCGGTTGAACCTGTTGATCCGGGCCCTCCGGTTGATCCTGTGAGGCCGCCGGGGGAACCGGGGGAGGCAAGGGGTTTTGGGTCATTTCGCGCCCTTTGCCCTGCGCGTGTGCAAGGCGTGCAGCACCTCATCCTTGGGTCCGTCCAGGGTGATGCGTCCGTTTTCCATGACCACCAGCCTGTCCACCATCTTGAGCATGCTCATGCGGTGGGTGATCAGGAGCATGGTCTTGCCCTTGATGATTGATTGCAGCCGGTGTTGCACTATGGCCTCGGAGGCGATGTCCATGTTGCTGGTTGGCTCGTCCAGGAGGAGGATCTCCGGGTCGCGGGCCAGGGCGCGGGCCAGGGCCACGGCCTGGCGCTGGCCTCCGGAAAGGTGGCGTCCTTGTTCGCCTACCTGGGCCCCGAAACCGGCCGGGTGTCCGCGGATGAAATCCAGGGTTCCGGAGAGGCTCGCGGCCCGCATGATCAGGTGATCCGGCACCGTGGGGTCGCCCAGGGTGATATTGTCGCGCACGGTTCCGTAAAAGAGCACCGAATCCTGCGGCAGCACCCCCACCCGGCCGCGCACGTCCGCGGTGGAAAGCTGGCGTATATCCACCCCGTCAAGTTTTACCGCGCCCTCCGAGGGCTGGTACAAGCCGAGAATGAGCTTGCCGAGCGTGCTTTTGCCGGATCCCATGGGACCGATGATCCCCACCCGTTCCCCGGCGTGGATTTTAAGGCTGACCTTGTTCAGGGCGCTGCGTTCCTCGCCGGGGTAAGTGAAGCTGACCCCCTCCAGGCTGAAGGCCGCCTGCAGGTGTCCGAAATCCATGCTCCCCTGCTCGTTCTGGTCTTCCGAGGGCAGGCCCATGATCACGTTCAGCGCGGCCAGGGAAACCAGCGAGTTTTGCAGCCGGGTGAGCAGGGCGGATATTTGCAGAAGCGGGGCCATGGCCCGGCCCAGGAGGATGTTGCAGCCGATGATCCCGCCCATGGTAAGCTGGTTTTCGCCGATCAGGTACACCCCCCAGACCACCATGGCCACGGTGACGATCTGCGTGATGGTGGTGGAAAAAGAGACGGCCATGCTCTGCTCGCGGTGCGACTCCAGAGAGGACTTGGCGGAGATGTGCACCACCTCTTCCCAGAGGCGCTGCATACGGCTTTCGGCCATGTTGCTTTTGACCGTTTCCAGCCCGCCCACGATCTCCGTCAGCAGGGCGTTCTTCTGCATGTTGTGCTTATAGCCGTGCTCGGCCGCGCGCTTGGACCTGAATTGCAGGACGAACCCGGCCCCGATTATAACCGGCATGGCCAGGATGGGCAAAAGCACCAACGGCCCGCCGATGAGCCAGATGATCCCCAGAAAGAGGAACAAAAAAGGCAAATCCACCAGGGCCAGCAGGGAGGTGGAACTGAAAAACTCGCGCAGGGATTCAAATTCGCGCAGGTTGTTGACCAAGGCCCCGGTGGATTCCGGCTTGGCGTCCATGCGCATGGTCAGCACCTTGTCCAGGAGCGCGCCGGAAAGAATGACGTCGGCGTTGCGCCCGGCCACGTCCACAAAATGCGTGCGCAGGTTTTTCAGCAAAAAGTCAAAGATATAGGCCAAGGTTATGCCGATGGCCAGCACCCACAAGGTTTCCACGGCATTATTGGGAACCACCCGGTCGTAGACGTTCATGACGAACAAGGGGCTGGCCACGGCGATCAGGTTGACGATCACGCTGGCCGCGACCACATGGCCGTAAATGGGCTTGAAATGGATCAGCACGTCCCAGAACCAGCCCCGTTTTTTGGTCAGGGCCAGCTTCTCCACCCGGGCGTCCACCCGGTTCTCCAGGGCGCCGAAAACCGCGAAGCCCGCGTATTGCTCTTCGAGATCCGTCCGGGCCAGGCTGGTGACTTCCTCCCCGTACTCCGGCCAGATCACCTCGGCTTTGTCCTCGCTCAGGTTCAGCAAGGTGCAGACCTTGTCCTCCTTGAGCAGCAGGACGCAGGGCATGGTCAGGCGCGAAATGTCCGACAAGGCGGCCCGGTGCATGATCTTCGCCTGGAAGCCGCAGCGGGCCACGGCCCTTATGCAGGCGTCCGCGGTGACCGCGGCCCCGGCCAGGCCGGCCATGAGGAATTGCGGGGAAACGGTCTTGCCTTTCAGCCGGATCAGGGTGGACAGGCTGCGCAAGAGCAGCGGCATGTAGTCCACCTGCGAAGGGACCAGCGGCGGGGGCTTGCGGCGGCACAGGCGCACCTCGCGCTCGCTTTCCGACTCCCCCTCGATGATATCCGGCTCATCGGCGGCGGCCTTGGAGGCTTCCCGCCTGTCCGTATTTTCCCCTTCCGGCTTGTCCGTCATCTTCGTTTCCGCCTACTCGTCGTCTCCGCTGGTCTGCGGCGCGAGGGCCTTGCGATCGATCTCCAGGAAATCAAGAAGTCCGCCGCTGAGGGCCAGAAGGCGGTATTGGGCGGAGATTTCGCTCATTTGCGCGCTTACCAGCATCAGGGAGTTGCTGAACAGCTCGTTTTCCGAGTCCAGAATATCCAGGAGGGAGCGTTGCCCGGCATTGAACTGGTCCAGGTACATCTGGCTGGTCTGGTTGTTATAGTCCACCGCTCTGGAGTAGGTGGAGCACTGTTCCCTGGCGGCGCGCCAGGCCTTCCAGGCGGCGGCTATTTCCTTGGTGAGGTCGTCCCGCAAGGCGGCAAGCTCCATGTTGCTCTGGCGGATGCGGGCATTGTCGCCTTTCAGGGTGTAGTAGTCATAGTTGCCGTTGAACAGCACCCAGCTTCCGCGCAGCATGGCCGAACTGGCCCGGACGTTGGACATGGTGGCGGAGGGGTAATGATCCAGGCTGTGGCTGAGTTCCGCGGAAAGACTGGGGGCAAAGGCGCCGCGGTCCGCGTCCCGCTGGTAGCGGCGGGAGGCGATTTCCGCCTGGGCGCTCAGGATCTTGGGGTTATTCCGCAGGGCCAGCTCCTGGCAGGCTTGCGCGTCGCTCCAGGAAAGCATGGGGGAAGAGACCCGGGCCAGGCCGGCCGGCATAACTCCGGTGAGGTTGTAATAATTCAGTTCCGCGGTCTCATAGGCCAGCCGGGTTTCCACCAGGGTGCTTTCCGATCTGGCCAGGCGGGCCTGGGTCTGGGTCACGTCCGAGCGGGCGGAAGCCCCGGCGCTCTGGCGGTCAAACTGGCTTTTCAGCATGTTGCGGTGGTTGGCCACGTTGGCCGTGGCCAGGCTCAGGAGCTTTTTCTGGCGCTCCAGCTCCGCGTGGGCCATGATCGCGTCCAGGGCCAGGCCTTCGGCGTTGTCCAGCAGGCGGTATTCGGCGGAGGTCAGGAGGGAATCGGCCATGTGCAGCCGGTTGGTCGAGGAGAAACCGTTGAATACCGGCTGGGCCAGGGTCAGGGAGTAGTTGGCGCGCTCGTAAAGGGAGCCGCTCTCCTTGGTGTCCGGGGGAGGGGGGGTTTGGCGGGTGTTGGGATCGCTGTATTGATCCGTGCCGACCGCCCCGTTCAGGGTCAGGGTGGGCATAAAAGCGCTGTTGGCGCGTTTGCGGTCAAATTCGGCCGCCTGCCGGTTTTCTTGCATGACTTTCAGGCTTGGGTGATGGTGCAAAGTCATATTCACACTATCTTTCAGGCTGGTCTGCGAAAGATCGGCGGCCAAGGCCGCGCCGGACAATAGGAGGTTCAGACAGAGCAGAGTGAAAAAAATAACACGCATTAATTTAACTCCGGGGTAAAGATTTGCTTTTTTATATTCACGCCAACACCGGCCGAGACTCCTCAGGGGAGCCGCGACCGGCTGTGGTTGTGACCAAATCGCCCCGGCCCGTAAAGGGATCAAGCCAGGGTGGCCTGCAAGATATGGTGCGCCACCAGGATGTCCATGTCCTGGTCCGTGTTTTGCAGGCGCACATATTCTATGTCGGTGTTTTCAAATTTATAGGGCAGCTCCGGGGTGACGCTCCAGCCGGAGCGTTCGCCGATCTCCACTTCCACCCATTGATGGAGGCCGTCCACGCTCTTGTACAGGTTCAGCCCCAGGCCGGCCAAATCCGTCAGGCTGAGGCCGTCGAGTTCTCCGTTCAGCACGATGACGTCAACGAGGTCAACCTGGTTCAACAACTGCAGGTCGTCCAGCTTGTAGTCCACCAGAAAGTCAATGGACTCGGTGCCGGAGACGTTGTTGGTGTAATGGACGTGTTCGGCCCCGTCGACGGTGATCTGGGAATCGCTGATGAACAGCCTGGCGTAGGCGGGTTCGCTGTCTCCCTGGACGATCCCGTAGGTGAAGATCTCCGATAAGCCCCACCCGTTATAGGCGGAATTGGCCGTAAAGGTGTAAGGGCCGTCTTCGTATATCTTCAGCGTGCCGCTGTCCGTCTCTATCTCGAGGTATTTTCCGGCCGCGTCCATGCCGTGGAAGCCGTCGTAGGTGACGTTGCCGTAAGCCACGCTGCGCAGCGCCGGGGGTTCGGCGTCCGGGGCCGCGTTGCTGCCGTAGGCTTCATCCCCGATGATGGTGTTGCCGCCGCCGAGAAGCAGGTTGCCGGAAATCACCAGGGGATTCAAATCATCCCCTCCCGCGTAATCGGTGGGGGTTTTGTCGTAGGCCGAGAGAAAGGGGGTAAAACCAAGATCCGCCGTGAACTCGTCCGGCGGCAGGCCCGCGCCCCAGCCCCCCAGGCCGTCGCCCGCGTAGGTCTGAAGCCCGCCTTCGCCCGTGTTCCCGGGGTGGGTGGCAGCTGGGTTTTGCGCTTTCTGATCCATTAATCTCACTCCTTGGCGCGCTTTCCCATGTTGAAAGCTGTGCTGTGTTTCATACGCTGTGTGTGCGCACGCTTCTTCGCGCCTAAGGATTTGTAACTGGTTTGGCCCTCCTCTAGCACGGCGATGCGCCCGGCGTCAATACCGATATGCGCCGGTCGTCACAAAAAAATTTTCAGGCCTCCTTTGTGTTCGCCGGGCCGGGGTTTTCAAGCCCCGGCCCGGACGGTTAAACTCTTGCCATTACATGAGCAGGTTGGTCTGCACCAGGATGTCCATGTTGTTGTCCTCATGGTGCAGCCTGGTGTACTGCTCGCCGTTGAGGGTGACCTGATCGCCCACGCTCCATTCGCCGGCGCCCATATCCACCTGCACCTTCTCCTCGCCGTTATCGGAGACAATGTGCACGCCGTTGGCCGCCCAGCTTGTCAGGCTGTCCAGCCCGGCGGTGTTTTCAAGGCCGATGACCTCGATGCTGGTCAGGTGCCCATCGCTGAAGAGGCTGTCCAGGGTGCCCATATCGTCGTAATAGCCGGCCAGGAAGTCCACCCCGGCCTCGCCGGGAGCCGTCATGCCGTCGTTCTCGTAAACGAAGACGTGGTTTTCATAGGCGGGCGCCGGGGCGGGCAAGGGCGCGCCCCAAGGCGCGCCGCTCAAGCCGGCGTCGTAGCCCTCGGCCTCGATGATCGTCTGCAGGAAGAGCATCGCGTCCGCCGCGTCCGTCCCGATGCCGGAGTAATCCCCTTCCAGCGTGATGCTCTTGCTGAACTCGTTGGTAATCCGGATGGGATCCCCTTCATCGTCCTTAAGGATATTCCCGCTCTCATCCTTGTCATAATCCACGAACTCCACGAGCCTGACGTCCAGGGTCGCCTTGCCGTCCGGGCCGATGCTCAGGGTAAGGAACCCCGCATTCTCGCCGTCGGCGCATTCGCCCTTGAATACCTGGTCGTCATCGTCCCAGGTCACCTTCAGCAGGTCCTTCAGGCTATCCTTGCCGTTAAAGAAGAGGTCGTCAAAGCGCAGGATATCCTCGCCGGGGGTGAAGTCCATGATGTGGTTGACGCCGCCGTCCATGTCCGCCAGCCTCAGGGCGAAGATGTCTTCGCCGCCGCCGCCGAACAGGACGTTGTCGCCGCCGCCGCCGTAGATGATGTCGTTGCCGCCGCCGCCGATGACGATGTCGTT
>WRHT01000034.1 GCA_009783115.1 Desulfovibrionaceae bacterium
GCCACGGCGTTGCCATGTCCCCAGCGCGCCAGGCTCAAGCGATCCGCCTCCTGGATGCGAACCAGGAGGTCAGGCTCTTCCCGCTCCAGCCAGCTCATCAGGGTCGGCCCGACATTGAAGCTCATCCATTCATAGCAGTTGATCAGGTCGGCGATCTTGCCGTTTCCGTCCAGGCGGCGGCTCCAGGCCAGCGGGGCATAGCTTTCCCTGGTGATGCGCTCGTTCCAGTGTCGCCTTGGAGCGGCGTTGGGTTCGATGAAAATCCTGCCGAACCAAGGCTCTTTGCGTTGAGGTTGGTAGAAGTGGCCGTGGATGCAGAGTTTTTTGCCCATTATTCACCCCTCCCGTTCAAGCCGGAATACTGCCGGCCGCAAGCCGGAGTTGAATTTGTCCGTGGAAAAATATATAAGAGTAAAATATGCTCCTGGTCAATCCAGGACCATGGAAGCCGGCGCCTCCGGGAGGCCGGTTTAAGGAAAACATACGCAACCGCAAGGGGAGTAATTTGCATGAGCCAGTATAATTCCGGGAGTTCTGGGACGATTGTAAGGGCTGAATCGGCGCTCAACGGCTTTTTGCGCGGGGTTTACGCCTGGATGACCGCCGGGCTCGCGGTGACGGCGGGCGTGGCCTGGTATACCGCGCATAGTCCTTTTTTGCTGCAACTGATCTTTGGCGGAAGTTTCGGTTTTATAGTGTTGATCGTGGCCCAACTGGGGATGGTCATAGCCTTGAGCGCGGCCATCCATAAAATGTCCGCCGGGATGGCCACCTGCATGTTCCTTTTGTACAGCGCCCTGAGCGGACTTACCCTGTCGCTGTTTCTCCTGGTTTATCCTTCGGATGTATTCATCAAGGCCTTTGCGACCGCCTCCGGCACCTTCGCCGCCTTCAGCCTGTACGGGCTGCTGACCAAGCGGGATCTGACCGGCATAGGGAGCTTCATGACCGTGGGACTCATCGGCATCATCATCGCCAGCCTGATCAACTGGTTCACCAAATCTCCGGCCTTGGACTACGCCATTTGTGTGATCGGGGTGATCGTTTTCTTGGGGCTGACCGCTCATGACACCCAGAAGCTGCGCCTCATGGGCGAAAACGCGCCCATGGATGATACCCTGGCAGTGCATCGGGGCACCATCATGGGGGCTTTGACCCTCTACCTGGATTTCATCAATTTGTTTATTTTCCTGCTGCGCATTTTCGGCAACAGGCGTTAAAAAGGCGTGGGCGCGGGCCAAGCGCATGGATTACCTTTTGGCGCAGGAAAAACTGGCCCCCCTGTTGCGGCCGCTCTCGTTTTTATACGCCGCGGGCATGGGCTTGCGGGCCAGGGCCTATTCCGCTGGCCTCCTGCCCAGTCGTGACCCCGGCGTCTTTTGTGTTTCCTTGGGGAATATTTCTTGGGGAGGAAGCGGCAAAACCCCCATGGCCGGTTGGCTGTTGCGCTGGGCAGCGGAACGGGGGCTTATGCCGGCGGTGCTTTCCAGGGGCTACGGCGGCAGGAGCGAGGAGCGCCCTTTACTGGTAAAACCCTGGACCAGCCCGGAAACCGCCGGCGATGAACCGCTGATGCTGGCCCAGGCCCATCCCCAGGCGCGCATACTGGCCGATCCCAGCCGCCGGCGCGCCCTTCGCTGGCTTAAGACCAACAGCCGCGCCGACTTCATCATCCTGGACGATGCCATGCAGCACTTGGCTCTGCGGCGGCATGTTAATCTGACGCTTTTACTTCCTGAAGATCTGGGAGCGGGCTGGGGCAGGGTTATCCCCCTGGGATCCTGGCGGGAGGGTCCAAAGGCCCTGGAACGGGCGGACGCCTTCATGTTGCGCGCCTCCCCGGAAGAAAGCGAAGAACTCCTGGAAATTGCCGGGGCGCGCCTGCCGGAAGGCAAGCCGGTTTTTGCCTTTGACCTCGCCCCCGTGGCTTTGCGCGCTCTCGAAGCGGAGACGGGAGGCGACAGGACGGACCATCTGCACGGCCGGGATTACGCCCTGGCTGCGGCCGTAGGGAACCCGGCCTCCGTGCGGCGTGGATTGACCACGCTCCTGGGCCGCCCGCCGTCCAGGGAATTTATTTTTCCGGATCATTACTTCTACAAGACCGCGGATCTGCGAGATTTGCGCAGGTTCAGCCTGCCCATTGCGATTACCGCCAAGGACGCGGTGAAGATCCGCGCGCTCTTGTCAGAGAAGGATCGCGGCCGGTATTTTGTGCTGGAGAGCGAATTGTGTTTCGGCCGGAAGGCGCGTGCGCCGGAGGATTTCGCGTCCTGGTTCGCGCGGGTCTGGCAAAACGCGCTTAAGTAGTGCAGCCGCGTCACTATTTGAGAGCGATGCGCTGTTTGCGCGCCTGCGCCTGTCTGTGCGCTTGCAGTTCCTGGCGGCGTCTTTCCATTTTTTTGGCTTGGGCCTTGCCTTGTTTTTCGGCTAGTTCCTTTGCTTGGCTGAAGAGTTTTGCGCGGATATTCTCAAAACGCAAAATACTCCAAAAAACAGCGCCCACGATGGACAGCACGGAAATAATGATGATGCAGATTTTTTGGATGGACCACTGTTCTTTGACGAGCACGTCATAGATCCAGGTCGCCCCGGCCTGTTTTCCGTAATAGATCAGCAACGGAAAGATGATCAGGACTAGGGCCAGGCCGATGAGCTCAATCCAGAAGAATTTTCTTGCCACAATCAAGGTGAACAAGGTTCCGTCACGCACTATGCGCAAGAGACGCAGGCGTCTTTCCATGGAGGCGATACGCTCTTCCTCCTGTTGGGTCATGACTTGGGCCTTCTTGAAGATCTCCGGCACATGCATGTTGTTGTGCATTACCCAGTCCAGGCTGGCCGCGCTGTTATTGTAATTTCGATTAAATTCCCGGAGCATTTTCGGAAAGGGGAACCAGGTGGCCTCATCCCGGATCTTGGCCAGGCGGTCCAGGTACCTGCTGAAGACCTCCTTATAAGTTTTAATTTCGTGCATTATCTTGGTCTGAAGATCATGTTCAATTTTGCTCCGGCTACTGATCGCCATCTGGTAAGGCACAAAATTTTTGATACTGCTCAGGCTGAGTATTTTTTCGATGCGCTGGGACATTTCGTGCAGAAAATCGCTTTCTTCCGTAAACCAGTTGTGCAGCTCATTCCGCAGCTGGTGCAATTGTCCGCGCTCTTCCTGGATTTGGGTTTCGGCGGCACTCCAATACATGGCCAAGGTGGCCATGATGGTGGTCTGGCCGCGGTCCAGTTCCGGATCCAATAAGATCCAGTTGAAATAATGCGGATTTTTTAAGATAAGCGAATTGATCAGGGGAAGGGCTCGACCCACAAAACCGCTTTTTACATGGCAGACCATCTTGCGGTATTCCACCTCGGTCCATCCGGGAGAGGATTCCAGCGCCTTGCCGTACCGGGAAATGGCATCGGCGTAGTGCCCCTGGAATTCCGCCAGGCGGGCCAGCAGGAACATATGCCAGGATTGCGTGGCCCCAGGAAAGCACATGACATGGGCCTGCCGCCAGTATTCCTCGGCCTTGGGCAAGTCTCTCCTTTCCATGGCCGCGAAGCCTGACAGGCAAAAGATGCGGTAGTCCCTGGGGAAGCGCACCTGCATGTTCTGCAATTCCTTGTCCATAACGATGGGATCCCGGCTGTGGAACGCGCGCAACACTCCCCAGATCGGGTTGCTGTCTTCGCTTTCCGAGGAGTCCATGACCTTGGGAATGTCCCGTCCGCGCAGTTTCCAAAACTGCGCGATGTTGCGCAACTGGACAGTAGCGTTAATGCTGAAGATGCCCCGGGCCAGTCCTCCTTTTTCATCGTCGTCGTTGAGCAGCTCGTCCGCGCCCTCGGCATTGCCCTGTAAACGCCGGTCGATTTCCAGGGAGGCTTTTTGCAGGGTGTCCAGGTTGTGGGCGCCGACAGCATCCCAGACTCCCTGGGTATTCCGCTCCAAATCACGTGTGGGGCAGTCATGGCTGAGATGGCTGCGCTGGCCGCAATAAAAACAATACTCGTGCGGGCCGAAAACCAGGGAATTTGGGACAAGGTTGGGCAATTCCCTGCCTTTGGCCGATTCTTCTCCGGCCATGCCTACATTGCACCAGGCCAAGGGGGTGTGTTCGTTCCGGGCAAAACGCACTTCCTGGATTTGAAAATCCTCGCCCAGGAGCACCGCGTCCCGCATGGAAAGATGCGGCATATCGGGGATGAGCTGGTTCCAGTCCAGTCCCATGTTGTGCGGCAATTCGTTGTTGAAATGGAGTTTTTTTCTCTCAGTGATGCCCATGACGCAAGGCCAATGGACGAGATCCTTGTTATCAGCCCTCTTGCCGCGAGCCACCAGATTCAGGTAATCACGGCACCATTGGCGGAGCTGGCGCAGCGAATCCAGGGGGAGCATCAGAAAGTTGTCATTGATATTAAAACGCAATTTATTGCGTTGCAGGACATCTTCCAGCCGGGCGAAAAAATCGCGCCAGCCGATTTGGAAATTCTTATCCAGGCTGCTGCCCACCGGCCGCAGGACGACATACCAGGCCAAGGTGCACTTATAGGGAAGACGTTGATCCGCCTGGAGCCTGCGCCAGTCGCCGGCGCAAAAAGCTTGGGGTTTGGGGATCTGCGCCAGGGTGATGCCGGAGAGCGCGACATCCTGGGGCAATTCCGTCATACGCAGGTAGAGTTCAAAGCTTAAAGGCCGGTCAATGGACTGTTCCCATAATTCCGGCGACAGCTCCAAAAACTTCTGCCCATCCTTGGTATATTGGATTTTGGCCTCAAAGATCTGGATGGTCACGGCCATGGTGTTGTATTTGGCCCAAACTTCCAGTTTGGCGGCCGCCAGGAATACATCCAGGGTAAAAAAGAACCAGAGGGCCTGATCGTGCGCTCCGTTGGCCCGGATCCCGCCATAGTCCAGCAGGGTCTGCTCCAGGACAGGGTTTGCCTTGCCGTCCCAGATCACCCACAGGCCGTAGCCGGCGCCTTCCAGCAGGATGTCGCCATCCTGGCGCTGACCGCTATTCCGTAGAGCCTTTAATGAAATCATAGGCGTCTCTGGTCTTCCGGCGAGCGAAAAATGCCTCGCGCGGGTTCCTTATGTATGCCTTATCGGCCGCGGCCGCGAAAACTAAAACCTCGCTTATTTTTTCTTTTTTTCAAGGGCCGCGGCCAGGGCCAGCCCCAAGGAACCGCCGAAACCGCTGCTGGAACCTTTGGCGGCGTGCTGTTTCCAATCAGCTGGTTCGTCTCTTCTGGAGCCGCCGGAGCGCTTGCCCCGTACGCTTTCATGTTTGGCGCCCTGTCCCGGAGCGGATGGGGCTGGGCCTTTCCCCCGCACGATTTCTTCCGCGTCCTCTCCCGCCGGCGCCAGGGTGATTTTCCTGGCGCTCAGGTCTATTTCAGCTATCCGCACCTGTAGCTCATCTCCGGGGGCGAGTTTGTCCAGGCGGCTTTTGCCGCGCACCTGGGCGATGAAGGAACTGGGCATAAGCCCGGTTATGCCGGGAGCAAGGTTAATGAACAGGCCGAATTTGGAATGTTTTTCCAGGCGTCCGTTGTGCAGGCTGTCCACCGCGAAATCTTCGGCCGCCGTGCCCCAGGGGTCGCCGGCGGCATCGCGCAGGCTTAAGGATATACGGCGTTTCTCCAGGTCCACTTCTTTAATTTTGACGAGAACTTCTTCGCCTACGGCAAGCACATCCTGGGCCTTGGCCACGCGTTTTTCCCAAGAGAGTTCCGAAAGGTGGATCAGTCCTTCGATCCCCGGCAGGATCTCGGTAAAGGCTCCGAACTCGACCAGGCGGGTTACCCGGGCGTTGACCATATCCCCGGCGCGTAGTCTATCTCCGGCGCTGTTCCAGGGATCTTCGCTGACTTGGCGCAGGGACAGGGAGATTCTCGTCCCTTTGTCTTCTTTGGCTATGCCCAGCAATTTGGCGCGCACATTCTGCCCGACGGCCAGCGCTTCATCCGGGGAGGTCAGTTTTGACCAGGAAAGCTCTGAAACATGCGCCAGACCTTCCACTCCGGGAGCCAGTTCCACAAAGGCGCCAAAGGGGGTGAGGCGGCGTACCGTTCCTTCCAGAACCTCTCCTTCTTGAATCCGGTCCAGAAAGGTTTGCAGGTTTTCCGCATGCTCGGCTTCCAGCAAGCTACGGCGGGAAAGCACCAGGTTGCGGCCGTTTTGTTCCATGCGGGTGATGCGGAACTGGTAAACTTTACCCAGGTGGAGGTCCGGGTTATCCGCCGGCCGCAGGTCCATCTGGCTGGCCGGGCAAAAGGCGCGGCGGCGCATTATTTCCACGGAAAATCCGCCCTTGACCGCGGCCAGTACCTTGCCTTCCACCGGCAGACCGCCGTTTTTGGCATCCTCCAGGGCCTCCAGGCCGCCGGCCCCGCGCAGAACCCTGGACAGGCGCACCTCCTGGGGTGAGACGTGGGCCACATACAGATCCAGCACATCGCCCACCGCGCAGTTTATGCCGTCATGTTCCAGCTCGGCCTTCTCCACGATGCCGTCCACCTTGCTCCCGGTGCTTACAAAAACCGTATCGCTGGTGACGGCCACCACCGTGGCCTTTACCCTCTGGCCGGGTTCCAGGCGGGGAGCTGCCGAGGCTTCTTCCTGCCGGGCCAGCATATCGGCGAAACTGGCGTCATCGTCGGGGCTGGGGGGCGCGGGGGCAACCTGTTCCGGTTCGCCATGTTCCCCGCCGCTTTGAGCGGCGAGTCCGGTGTCGCCTTCTTTCCGCAGTATCTCGCCTTCCTGGGCCTCAGTCATCTTGATCTCCTGGATATTCGCTTGAAAAGACCGCAACTTTTCCTACACATATTTTTGGCTAAAATAAAGAACTTTCATGAACAGGCATCCGGATTTGTCCTTCAGGGAGTTTGAGGAACCCAGGTAACTTTGCCGGTGAGGAGTTCATCGTCGAAGATGGCCAGGTTGATGGCAATATCCCGCATAATCAAGGTTTGGGGCAGGTCAGCCGGCAAGGGGCGGCCGGCCAAGGTGAAACGCGGCCTGGCCAGGGTTTGCCCGCCGCTTACGGCGACCTCCAGGAGTTCTACCGGAGTCCCGGGCGCGATTGCGGTGCGGCTGCCCAAGGGTAAAATACGGGTTTCTCCAGCGATGCGCACGGTCACGGAGGCCAGGGTGGGCTGGCTGAGCCTTATGGAGCAGGATCCTAGGATTTTTTTGCCCAATTCCGCGTTCAGACGGTAAATTTCGCCATCCTTGTTTTCCGAGAAGGCCGGTAAAAGGTCTTTGGCCGTGTCCACCAGGCCGCCCCGGTCTTCGCCGGTATTGAACCGGGCATTGCGCGGGGCGATATAGCCGCGCAGGTTCATAACCGTCCGCGGCGGCAAGGGAGCGGAGCTTTGTATGTCCACCAGGAGGACCCGGGCGCCAGGCGGCACGACCAACTCTTCGCCGGGTTTGACGACTAGGGGGAGACCGTTCAGTTCCACCAGAAAACCGGTGACCACGGGCGGGTCCGTCTCTGCCTTTACGGGGGGAAGCGCCGGTGTTTCCGGAGTAATTTCAGCCGGGGCGCGCTCTGGAAGCGCGCTCTCCCTGGCCTCCAATTCCGCCAGGATCTGTGTGCCGGCGAGCTGCTCCAGGCTGTAAGGGATGGGGACGTCCTCGGTCCAGGGAGCGGCCTTGCCCAGCACCTTGGGGGAATCCGCCTCCGGCAGCATGGCGATGTGTACCCGTCCCAGGATTTCGTGATCCTTGCGCACCAGGATATCTGAATCCCGGTTCAGGATCAGCGGGCGGTTAAGGTCGTTCAAACCCCCTACGTCCTCCACGTCCACGGACAGCCCGTGCGCGAAATTGGCGGCCACATGGAGCAGACGCAGGGTTTCGCCGGGGGCGACAGCCAGGGTCTGTCCGGCGGTCAGGGCCAGGGGCAGCTTTTCATTCACCAGTATGACCAGGTGGCTGAAGCGGGGAGAGGGCAGATCCAGCACTCGCTCTTCCGGGATCACCCCCAGGCTTTCCAGCAGGGCGTTGAGCGCCAGGTGATGCTGATAGATTTTCATCTCCAGGGAGGGAAGATTCTTGGAAATTTCGATGCAGAAGGCCGGTATGCCCAGCCGGGTCAGGGCAAAATAGGTGGCGGACAGGCGGTGCTCCCGGTGGGGAGAATTTTCGTTGCCCGTGTCCATGTTGAAATAGGTGAATTTATAGCGCGGGTTGCCTATTTCCAGGTTCACCTTTCGCAAGGCTTTTTCCGCATTTTCCTGAAGGCGGATCTCTCTGCCTTCGTAATCATAAACGGCGGCGTCGGTGATGATGGACTGGCCGTAACGCCTTGGGTTGGAGAGGTTATCCTTCCATTCCGGGCTATAAAATCCGGATCCGTCATGCAGGGTGATCAGGGCGTCGCTTTCGGCCATCAGGCTTTTGAGGATGGCGATGACCCGGTATTCAGGGTCAGCGCCTTGATCCGGCGCGAACTTGCGGTTCATGTCCCCGCCATAGCCGCGCTGGTTGTGGATGATGGAACGGGAATTCACCCTGGGGGCCACGATGAGGTTTCCGCGCTTCACGGAGAGATTGGTGTGCAGATCGGCGGAAAGAAAGGCTCCGGGCTCATCACCGTGGATGCCGCCAAGGATCATCACCGTGGGGCCGTTTTCGCGCCCCCGGATTTTATATACTTCAAACTCCTGGTCCGTGTCCTGCAAAAACACCAGGCGTTGCCGTTCTCCAGAGGCGACGGCCGGAATGTCCGGCCACAGGAGCCCCAGACCCATGGTCAAGGCCAGGCAGATTTTAAGCATTTTTTTCATGGTTGGCACATCTGCGGCCCGTGCGCGCCTGACCTCCCGAGATTTTGAGCATAGATTCTTCCGGGAGAATTGTCAAAAACGCCTATCCCGGGCAGCGGATGGTTTTTCCGGTCTCAGAGGGGTCGTAACCGGGCAGCGAAGCCAGTTCCTTTCTTAGTCCCGACGACTGCAATACTTCCAAAAGCAGCGTAACGCCGGGATGGTCGAGCAAGTCCGAGGGGATGACCAGATCGCAACGGGTGACGGCCAGCGGCACGAAATCCAGCCCAAAAAATTTCGCGACCACCCGCATCCCCAGGGCCGCGTCGGCGTTCCCGCCGGCTACCCGCATGCCCCCTTCGCTGTGGGAATGCACTTCTTCCGCATAGCCCCTGACCGCGGATGCCGGAATGCCCTGCCGCGCAAGCTGCGTATCCAGCAATTTTCTCAGGGCGGCCCCTTCCTCGCGGTTCGCCAGGCGCGTTTTTCCATTGGCGAGGTCTTCCAGCGTGCGGATAGCCAGAGGGTTCCCCGGGGCCACCATAACCCCTTCCTCCTGCGCGGCAAAGGCGACCACCAGGCAGTCCAGGTCCGGCAATATTGAACGGACGGCTTCCAGGTTGCCTTCCGTGGGGCTGGATCCATGGTAGTGGATCCCCGCGACATGCGCGTTGCCCGCGTTCACGGAGAGGAGGGCGCGGCGGCTGGAGGTGAAAACGCTATGGGCGCGGATTCCGGGGGTCAGGCGGCTTATCAGGCCGCCCAATACGCTCAAGGCCGGATCGCACCCCAGGACCAGGACGGTTCCGGCCAATTGCGCGCGCGGAATCATGCAATCAATGCTTTTGTCCGCCAGGAGAATGGCGTCCGAGGTCTCCAGCCTGAAAGAGGGAGCGGAGGTTTCCGGAAGGGAGATCCCGACCAGTTTTTCCCGTACCCGCGCCAGGGACAATCTGGACGTCGCTTCGGCCTCGTTCAGCAGGTGGATTTTTTCCAATTCCGCCGGCGGGTCTTCGGTAAAAAGCCTTTCCACGGTGCAGCCGAGAGCGCGGGCCAGCCGGAGGGCCACGGCGGTATTAGGCAGGTAACGCCCGGATTCCATATCATAAACCGCCTGTCGCCTGATGCCCGCGATCCGCGCCAGTTCATCCTGCGACAGGCCCTTGCGCCGCCGGTATTCCTTTATGGAGCAGCGTATGTTTTCATCATGGACGCTCATCAAGGCCTCCACCTTGACAATATTTAACACAAGGTCTAAAACCCCACAATGACGTGTTTACACGTCAAAACCTTTTATT
>WRHT01000035.1 GCA_009783115.1 Desulfovibrionaceae bacterium
CCGCAGGATGTTTTTTATTATACGGCGCATGGTTGAAAAATCGTCCACTACCAGCACCCGCATATTGGGATCAAAAGCCATACCAGCTCCTTCAATTATACAGTGGTAAACCGTGCCGGCTGTGTAATTCCCTGCGCAAACGGCCTACCGCCTGCGTGTGCAGCTGAGAAACGCGTCCTTCGGTAATGCCCATGACCTCAGCCGCTTCGCGCATATTCAGTTCATCACTATAATACAGGGACAATACCAATTTTTCCCGGGGTGTCAATTGCTCAATGAGGTCGGCGACCCGGTTCAGCAATTCGTTTTCAGCGGTGAGTTCAAAAGGTTCCCTGCCAAGGCCTCCCTCGCTGTCCGCCATGGCGTTTTCCAGGACATCCAGGGGAAAACAGAGCTGGCTCTGCATGGCCTCCATCCCTTCACGCACCTCTTTGGTGGAAAGTCCGGTTTCCCGCACCAAATCTTCTTCAGAGGGAGACTCTCCGGTATTCTGTTCAAGTTGCATGATGGCGGTGTCCAGTTGGCGCACCCTCTGGCGCAGGGAACGGGGGAACCAGTCCATGCGCCGGAGTTCGTCCAGCATGGCTCCCCGGATGCGGTTTTCGGCATAGGTGTCGAATTTGACGCCCAACTGGGGTTTGAACTTGCTGAAGGACTCCACCAGGCCCATGCTGCCGGCGCTGATCAGCTCGTTAACGTCCACGTTGCGCGGCAGCCTGGCCTTCATGCGCGAGGCCAGGTATTTGACCTTGGGAGCATAATGGCGGACGATGTTTTCCTGTTCGGACGCCGAAAATTCGTCCCAGGCGATGCTGCCGGCATCCAGCTCTTCCCACGGCTGCAAAGACGGGTCGCGCTCTTTGCGCGCGGCCACATTCTTGTAGGCCTGATCCGCGGTTTTCTGTCTATCTTGGGGCATGTTCGTTTCCAGCCTTTGCGGGCAATCTGGCCGTCAGGCCTTGGCCTTGGACAGCAGCTGCTTCCAGAAAAATTTTATATTGCCGTCCAGGTTGGCCGGGACCTCCCATTTCTGGATGGAAGAAGCCAAATCCCGCACGGCCAGGCTGGCCGGGCAGGAAAAATCCTCTTCACAGAAGGGGACTTGGCGCAGCACCGCCTTGCGCACCACCGGGTCGCGCGGGATGAAACCGGCCAAATCCAGCGAAATCCCGCTCAAAAAATGATCCGTGGCCTGGTATAGGCGCTTGTAAACCTCCAGGGCGTTCTTCTTGTCCTGGGCCAGATTCACGACCACCTGGAAACGGCGCACCTCGTGCTGCTGGCTCATCACCTTGATTACCGCATAGGCATCGGTGAGGGAAGTCGGCTCAGGGGTAAGCACCACGATTCTTTCCTGGGCCGCCAGGTTGAAATATAGCACATTGTCATTGATTCCCGCCCCGGTGTCCACCAGCAGGTAATCAATTTTCTTTTCCAGGCCGTCCATGGCGTCCAGAAGTTCCAGCTTCTGTCCGGGGCTGAGATTGAGCATTTCGCTGACCCCGGAGGCGGCCGGCAGAATGCTGAAGCCGAAGCGGGTGGGCAGGATGATCTTGCTTAAGGGCACTTTGCCGTGGAAGAGGTGGAAGAGGTTATACTGCGGGGACAAGCCCAGGAGCACGTCCACATTGGCCAGTCCCAGATCCGCGTCCAGAAGCAGCGCTCTTTTTCCGGCCTTGGCCAAGGCATAGGCCAGGTTGGCCGATATATTGGTTTTGCCCACTCCGCCCTTGCCGGAAGTGACTGAAACAACCAGTGGTAAAGCCATAACGCGCTCCAGGTCATGCTCCGCCGCAGGCCGTTTCCGGAAGCTCGCGTTTGAACAGGAGTTTCCAGAGTGCGGCTTGTTCCGCCGGAAGCAAGGTGTTTAATAAGCCCGGACCAAAAGAAAAACAGGATATGGGCAGCCCGGAGGCCACGGAAGTGTTGAGGATGGCGCCATAGCGCGCGCATTCGTCCAACTTGCTCCAGATGAGGCTGCCGGACATTTCCAGGTGGTAACGCTCCAAAAAACGTTGTTGCGTATCAAAGGCATAATGGGGAGAAAAAACCAGATGCAGGGCCTGTCCTCCAGGCTGCGCCTGGTCCAGGCCCAGGCTGCGTATAAGATCCGCGAGGCGTCCCTCCCGGCTCAGCCCTGGCAAATCCACAATAACCTTTTCAAAATCCTGTTCCCGGGTTTCCGCCATGACGACGGCCAGTTCCGCGGCGCTTCGCGCTTCTCGGTAGCGCAAATCCGAGAGGCCGGCATAATGCCTGAGCAGAATCCGGCCGCTGCCGCGGTCAGCGTCGGCGTTGACCACGCACACCCGCAGTCCCGGACGGTTTTTTTGCAAGGCCAAGGCCAGGCGCACCACGGTGCTGGTTTTACCCGCGCCAAAGGGACCGGCCACCAGGTGCGTCCTCTCCGGCCAATGCTTCAGTCCCCAAGGTTTTAAGGGCAGCATGGCGGACAATGGCTCCAGTACGCTGCTGCCGGGGCGATCCGTCAAATGGCGGTAAAGTTCCAGCAGGGCCTGGTCATTGACTCCTTCCCGTTCCAGGAATTCCATGGCCGTGCGCTGCCGCGCCTCCAGACGCTCCAGGCGCAGGGCCGGTTTGAGCAGGGCCAGCATGTGCCGCTGGATGGTCTCCCATTCCCGATGCCACTGTTCGCCGGTCGGAGCCCCTTCCCCGGAGCCGTTCCGTTTCGTTGCGGAGATGGTCTCAACCCTGTCCAGGGCCGCGGTCATGCGCACCAGCTTCCGGCCGTCCTCCTGAAAAGTCCTGGACTCCAGAATGATGGCCTCGGAACCGAGTTCAGCCTTGATCTGCTCGATCACTTCCCGGTTATCGGCGCCGATGAAAGTTTTTACCTGCATTATTTCAGACTCACATTACCCGCCGAAGCCAGACGGATGTCCGGGGGGATTTCCGCCTGTGAAAGCACCGGCACATTTGGCAGAAAACGGGTCACCAGTTGCGCCAGGTGCGGCCGGGTCATCGGGCTGGCCAGCACCACCGGCTGCCCGTCGGTATTTACCGCTCCCTCCACCGCCTTGTTGATCTGCTGGATCAATTTCTGGGCCGCGCCCGGATTCAAGGCCAGGTAAGTTCCGCTATCGGTCTGGCGCACGGATTCCTGCAAGGCCTGTTCCACCGTCGGGTCCAGGGTGATGATCGGGAGCGCGCCCTGGCTGTCCATATAGGGCTTGACCACCGTGCGGGCCAAACGCTCGCGCACGTATTCGGTCAGCGCTTCGGGATTCTTAACACCTTGCCCATAGTCCGACAAGGCCTCCACAATGCTCAACAAGTCGCGGATGGAAACATTTTCGCGCACCAGGTTCTGCAAGACTTTTTGCACTATGCCCAGCCCGCTCTGCCCCAGGATGCCCGGAACCAGCTCTTCCACGGCTTTGGGAGCGTGCTTGGCCAGGTTGTCCAAAAGTCCCTGCACCTCCTGGCGTCCCAGGAAGTCAGAAAGATGACGCCGGAAAATTTCGGTCAGGTGCGTGGCAATGACTGTGGCCGGATCCACCACCGTGTAGCCGGCCAGCATGGCTTCTTCCTTTTGCGCCTCGGGAATCCACAGAGCCGGCAGATTGAAGGCCGGTTCGCGGGTTTCAATGCCCTTGATGCTGTGCTTGGCATTGCCCGGATCCATGGCCAGGAAATGGTCGATGAGGATTTCCGCCGAGGCCACCTGGTTGCCCTTGATCAGCAGGCAATACTGGCCGGGTTTGAGTTGCAGGTTATCGCGCAGATGCAGGGAGGGAACGACCACCCCCATGTCCAGGGCGAACTGGCGGCGGATGGAACGGATGCGGGAGAGCAGATTGCCGTTTTGCGCCTCGTCCACCAGGGGAATAAGCCCATAGCCGACCTCCAGCTCCAGCACGTCCAGGGGCAGCAGGGTCTGCACCTCTTCCGGCGTGTCCAGTCCCCCGGCCGTTTTATTTCCGCCTGCGGCCTTGCCGGAGCTTCCTCCTCCCAGGGCGGTCTGGCCGGAAGCCTGTCCGCTCCGGTTTACCCCCGCGGTTTCGGCGGAATCGTCGAACTTGGCGATGGCCCGGGAAATCAGGAAGAGGATCACGGAGAAGATCATAAAAGGCAGGGTGGGCATGCCCGGCACGATGGCGAAGAGCAGCAGCACCCCGCTCACCAGGCGCAGGGCCCGGTAACTGCGGGTTAGCTGGCCCAGGAACTCTTCGCCCATCTTGGCCTCGGAGGCCGCCCGTGAAACGATGATGCCGGCGGAGGTGGAGCTGATGATCGACGGAATGGTGGCGACCAGCCCGTCGCCCACGGTCAGCAGGGTATAGGTGGTCAGGGCCTCGGACCAGCTCATGTCCTGTTGCAGCACGCCCAGGAGCAGGCCGCCGACAACATTGATTATGGTGATGAACAAGCCGGCGTTGACGTCGCCCTGCACGAATTTGCCAGCGCCGTCCATGGCCCCGTAAAAATCCGCCTCGCGACGGATATTCTTCCGCCGATTGTTGGCCTCGTCCTCGTCAATCAGTCCGGCGTTCAGATCCGCTTCAATAGCCATCTGTTTGCCGGGCATGGCGTCCAGGGTGAAGCGGGCGGCCACTTCGGCGATGCGCGTGGTGCCGGAGGCGATGACTATTTTATTCAGGATGAAGAGGATCATAAAGATCACCACCCCGATGATATATGACCCGCCCACCACAAACTCGCCGAAAGACTTGATCACCTGCCCGGCCGCATCCGTGCCTTCGGAGCCGTGCAGCAGGATCAGCCTGGTGGAGGCCACGTTCAGGGCCAGGCGCAGCAGGGTGGTCACCAGCAGCAGGGTGGGGAAAATGGAAAATTCCAGGGGAGAAAGAATGAACATGGAGGTGATCAGCACCAGCAGCGACAAGGAAATGGACAAGCTGAGCATGATGTCCAGAAAAAATGTCGGCAGGGGGACCAGCATGACGAAAAGAATCAGCACCACCCCGCCGGCCAGCATCAGATCGCTGTGCCTGGTCAGGCGCCCCTGGTCGTTATCCATATTGCCCGTGGTTGCCGTCATATTTTTGGCCCTCCGCCAGGGTACTATACAAAACTTGTGCCAAAGGGCGCCGTTGCCCGGAAAAGGCTGAAAGCTCCGCCCCTCTTGTAAATTATTCCCGGCCTTGTTATTGCCGATAAGATCCCTGATAGAGGGGGTTATATGGCAGAGATTGTCAATTTCAACGCCCAGCTCGCGCCCCTTGAGCATGTGGAGAAGATCGCGCGCAAGGAGCAGGAGCATGCCAGCGATTCCAGGCTGACCCTTTTACGCAATCTTCCCCAGGATTTGCACCGGGCCAGCGAGCAGGTGCGGGAGCCTTCCAAGGTTGAAGGCCGGCGGGTAGAGGAGCGCCAGGATGAAGGTGACGGCGGGGGGGGCGCCTCCCCGGATCGGCGCTCTTCCAAAGACAGGAGCGCGCCGGAGGAAAATTACGGGCAGGAGGATGCCTCCCCCGCGCCCGAAGGCTGGTCGGGTATTATTCTCAATCTGAAGGTGTGATTATGTCTTACTACTGGCTGTTCGCCGCCCTTACCCTGCTGGAGCTGATCCTCTTTATCCTGCTGGGGCGGTTTTTTATCCGTCTGCGGCAGTCGGAAAGCGCCCTGATCGAATTGCAGAACAGCCAGGCCGAACTCCTGGAAAAACTCTCCCTGAACGCCCGCCTGGAGGATGAACTCCTGCGGAGTTTCAAAGAGCGCCAAAAAGAGCTGCTGCTGCTGGACAACCAGCTGCGGGAAAGCTCTTCCCAACTGCGCGCCCTGTTGGGGCAGGCCGAGCAGGTGAGCCGCTCTCCTCATTTTCTGCGCGAAATTATCATCAACGGCAATCGCAGCGGCCTCAGCCTCATTGAATTGGCCCAGCAAACCGGGCTTTCCGTGGATGAAATCCAGCTTATTTTGAGCCAGGCCGGCTGATTATCCGGTTGCCCCATCACTTTTACGGCCTATTTTCATACAGGCCGATAAAAAAACTTGCCTAAAAAAAAATTAGTGGTAACAATTATTATTATATTCTGGGGAATTCATTCGGCCATGACGATTTTTATAGTCTGGACGGAAGATTTTGTGTATGAATCCGGAAAAATAGAAATCACAAAATTTCAAGAAGGGGGTTTTTATGGATTTATTTGATGTAACCCTGCTGTCCCGGATGCAGTTTGCGGTGGCGGTGTTTTTCCATTTTATATTTGTGCCGCTGACTCTGGGCTTGTCAGTGTTACTGGCCGTAATGGAGACCATCTACTACCGCACCGGGAACGAGCAGTATAAACGCATGGCCAAATTCTGGGGCAGGCTCTTCCTGATAAATTTCGCCCTGGGCATTGTCACCGGCATCACTCTGGAGTTCCAGTTCGGCACCAACTGGTCGCGTTATTCAGAGTATGTGGGCGACATTTTCGGTTCGCTCCTGGCTATTGAAGCCACGGTGGCCTTCTTTCTTGAATCCACCTTTGTGGCCGTATGGCATTTCGGCTGGGACAAGGTCTCCAAAAAGGTCCATCTGGTGGCCATCTGGATAGTGGCTATCGCCAGCAATCTCTCGGCCCTCTGGATCATCCTGGCCAACGGCTGGATGCAGCATCCGGTAGGCTACCACATTGTGGGCGGCCGGGCGGAACTGCAGAACTTCTTTGAAGTGCTGACCAACCCCTACGCCTGGGGCATGTATTTCCACACTCTCGCGGGTTCCTGGCTCCTGGCCTGCTTCTTTGTGCTGGGTATTTCCGCGGTGCATCTCCTGCGTAAGAATGAGAAGGATTTCTTCAACCGCAGCGTGCGGGTGGCGGCGGGTTTCGGCCTGGCGCTGGCGCTTCTGGTGGCGCTTTTCGGACACCAGCAGGGCACCAGCGTGGCCAAGTACCAGCCGGAAAAGCTGGCGGCCATGGAAGCGCAATGGGAAACGAAAACCAACGCGCCTTTCTACCTTTTCGCCTGGCCGGATGAAGCCCGTAAACGCAATTCCGTGGAGGCCGTCGGCATTCCCGGCCTGGCCAGTTTCCTTTCCCACGGCAGCTTCAGCGCCGAGGTGAAGGGCCTGAACAGCTTCCCGGCGGAGGATCACCCCCCGGTGTTGCTCAGCTTCCTGTCCTTCCGCGTGATGGTGGGCTTGGGATTGTTCTTTATCCTGCTGGCCTTGCTGGCCTTCAAGGCCAGAAATGACTTGGGGGCAAGCCCGCTTACCGCGCGTCTGCTGATTTGGAATATACCCCTGCCTTACTTTGCCTTGGCCTTCGGCTGGGCCGTGGCGGAGTTCGGCCGTCAGCCCTGGATTGTCTATAAACTGATGCGCACGGCCCAGGCGGTCTCGCCTGTGCCCGGATATTCCGTGGCCATTTCGCTCCTGGCTTTCATTGTTGTCTATACCCTGCTGGGCACGATAGCCATTTTCCTGTTGCAGAAATACGCGCGCAAAGGCCCGTCGCCTCTTGCGGCCGAGGGAGGTAAATAACCATGCCTGAAGTATCGATCTTTCCCATCATCTGGTTTGTGCTCTGGGGCCTGCTCTGGGCGGTCTATTTCGTCATGGACGGCTTTGATCTGGGCATGGGCGTGCTCATGCCCTTCATCAGCTCCGGTGAGGAGGAACGCAGGGCCATTTACAATGCCGCCGGACCCTATTGGGATGCCAACGAGGTCTGGCTGATCACCGCCGGGGGCGTGACCTTCGCGGCCTTCCCCAAGGCCTACGCGGTCATGTTCAGCGCCTTGTACGCTCCTCTGCTTCTCCTGCTTTTCGCCCTGATCTTCCGCGCGGTATCCTTTGAATACCGCAACAAGGTGGATTCTCCATCCTGGCGCAAATTCTGGGATCTCTGCCAGTTTTTGGGCAGCTTCCTCCCGGCCTTGCTCCTGGGCGTGGCTTTTGCCAACCTGTTCCAGGGCATCCCCATTGACGGAGACGGCATTTATCACGGCAACATCCTGAAGCTCCTCAATCCTTACGGGCTTTTGGGCGGCGTGCTCTTTGTGCTGATGTTCACGTACCACGGGGCGCTCTGGCTTGGCCTCAAAGCCCACGGGGCGCTGCGGGAAAAGGCCATGAAGCGGGCCAGGACCATCTGGCTCTACCTGACCGGCGTGGCCGTGGCCTTTTTGGCGGCCAGCGCCTTCTTCACCACCTTGTACAATAATATCCTCAATATGCCGCTTTTGGGCATCTTCCCCCTCCTGGCGGTGGCCGGCCTGCTCGGCTCCAGGGCGGTCATCGGTAGCGCGCTGGGCGCCTGGGCCCTCAGCGCCCTGTTTATAATCGGGGCCACCTTCTTCGGCGTGCTGGGCATGTTTCCGGCTCTCCTGCCCTCGAACATGGACCCGGCTTACAGCCTGACCATCATGAACGCGGCTTCCAGCGAGCTGACCCTGAAGATCATGCTGGGCGTGGCCGGTGTGTGCGTGCCCATCGTGATCCTTTACCAGTTATGGGTGTATGTGACCTTCTCATACCGGGTGACCCCCGAGGAACTGAAGAAGGAAGAAGCCTACTAGGCCTTGTTGGCAAAGCTGGTTTAATGTCGAAATAAAAACCGGGGGGCGCAAGCCCTCCGGTTTTTTTAGTGGCCCCAGATTGGGCTAAAAACTTTGTTGAGCTTTGAAAAACGGAGCAAAAGCGAATTGCACCCCGGTCTGGTGTACTTTAGTTATTGGGGTAATCTGGGAGTTTAACAATTTAATTATTTCAGGGAAAAAAGGGGAATATGAGCGAACAGAAAAGCGTCTCGGAAACCGCGGAAATTACCGCGTTGTTGCGGGCGGCAGCGTGTTTTGAGATGGATGATAGAATAAAAGGCCGGGATAATTTGGCAAAATTGTTTTTGTCGGAGGAAAGGCGCGGAAAACTTTCCAGCGAGGGTTGGCGGAACGCGCTTAAGGAGAGGGTGGAGGAAAAAAGTAAAGGACTTTACGAATATGTAGTTGCCAGGACGGCATATTTTGACGAGCTTTTCGCTGACGCGCTGAAAGAAAACACACAGATTGTTTTGCTTGGAGCTGGATACGATTCCAGAGCCTACCGTTTTCCTGCGGGCGGCAAGATATTCGAGGTTGATGCCCCTTTCACGCAGGAGCGGAAGATGTCGATCCTGAAAACTAATGGCATAGACCTTGCCAGAGCGGAGTTTGTGCCTGTGGATTTCGAGAAAGACGACCTGTTTTCGCGGCTTGCCGGGAGCGGGTATAACTTCAGACAGCAAACGCTTTTTCTCTGGGAGGGAGTTATTCTATATCTTTTCCCAGGAACTGTGGATTCCACCCTTCGTGCGATAAAACAGAACTCCTGCGGTGTACTGGCGTTCGACTACCTGAACGTGGCGATGGAAGGCAGGGATAATGTCGCTCTCAGGGATGAGCGAGTGTTTTTTGGCATGGGAAAAGCGGAAATCCGAGCATATTTGCACGCACTCGGATACAGAGTGCTGGAAAATCTTGGCCCTGACGAAATAAGCGCCCGCTACCTCACCTGCTCGAACGGAACAACTTTCGGGGCCTTAAAAAGAACGATGAATTTCATGAAAGCTGCGATTTAATAGACTGTTACCAGGTTCCGAAGGCCATGTGCGCGGCCATGCACACCAGGTAAACGGCAAAGACGCGTTTGAGTTTTTGGGCGGAGATGCGGTAGGCGATTTTCGCGCCCAGGGGAGCGAACAGGACGCTGGTGGAGACCAGCCCCCCAAGGGCCGGCAGGTAAATGAAGCCCAGGGAGTATTCCGGCAGATTAGGGGCGTTCCAGCCGTTGATCATGTAGGAAAGGGCGCCGGCCAGGGCTATGGGAAAGCCCACCCCCGCGGCCGTGCCCACGGCCTGGCGCATGTCAATGTTGCACCATCCCAGAAAAGGCACGGTCATACTGCCGCCGCCGATGCCCACGAAGCTGGAGATAAAGCCGATGCCCGCCCCCACCCCGGCCAGTCCGGCCCGGCCCGGCAAATGGCGGGCGGCCTTGGGCGCGGCGTCCAGAAATATCTGCGCGGCCACCAGCAG
>WRHT01000036.1 GCA_009783115.1 Desulfovibrionaceae bacterium
ACCGAAATCATATTGAACGTCCTGTTATTATCCATCCTGAAAACGTCGAGCACCGCCGTACCGCCGACTCCGATTTCCAGTATAGCCTCGGTCAGCTCCTCGAAAGACTTTATCTCCTCGCCGTTTATACCGACTATTATGTCGTTCGGCTTAAGGCCGCCCTTCGCCGCCGCGGAGCCCTGGTATACGTTTTGGATGTACGCGCCGAGGCCCGGAAGGAAGAGGTTTCGCGCGAGCATATCCTCCGTTATCGTGCCGCCCTCGACGCCGAGGTACGGTTTCTTGGGCGAGCCGTTTGTCATTATCTGGTCTATTACCCTTTTCGCCGTGTTCGACGGTATGCTGTAGCCCATGCCCTCGACGCCGTTGCCGGATATCTTTGCCGTGTTGATGCCTATTACCTCGGAGCTCGTGTTTACCAGAGCGCCGCCGCTGTTGCCGGGGTTTATGGTCGCGTCCGTCTGAATCGCATTATACCTTACGCCGTCGATGTTTATTTCTTTATTGAGCGCGCTCACGATGCCCGCCGTCGCGGACTTGCCCTCGCCTATCGCGTTTCCTATCGCGACTACCGTCTCCCCTACTTCCAGGGCGTCGGAATCGCCGAACTTGATGAAAGGCAGTTTTGTGGACGATTCAATTTTCAGCAGGGCGAGGTCCGTTTCCTTGTCCACGCCGATTACCTCGGCCTCAAAGGAGGTATCCTTGTTTTTTGAGGAATCGAAGTTTACCCGGATGACCTCCGCTCCTTCCACCACATGGTTGTTGGTTACAATATATCCGTCCTCGGAGATGATAAAACCTGATCCCAGGGAGCTTTGCCGGCGTTCCTGGGGAGGCATTCCCGGTCCGGGGCGGCCGAAGGGGAAGAAAAAGTCAAAATCCTCGTCAAAGGGGAAGGGAAAGGGGGAAAAGGACCGCCCCCGCGAGCGGGGGGCGCGCTCGGTGCTTACGTTGACCACGGCCGGGCCTACTTCTTTGACCAGATCCCGGAAGTCGGCGCGCGGGATGAGGGCCGCATGCACTTCTTTGGGCAGTTTTTTGAGGGCCTCGGCCAATTCCGCCACGTCCGCGGTATTCAATTTGCCCGGCAGGGCGCGTATGGCTTCGGCTAGATCGGACACAGAGGCCGTGGCGGGTGAGGCCAGAAGCAGGACCAGAATTAAGCCGGCCGGGATTTTCAGGATAGAGACAAGTCTGTTCATGGAAACTCCTTTGCGCCTTATCCGCCCCCAGTTCCGGGCGGGTTTTTTCCTTGAATAGATAGGCCCGAATTTGAATAAGTAAAGCGGCTGAGGTATTTTTCTAATCGGGCAGGAGGGGGGCCGGGTTGATCTCTTCCCAGGCCGCGTCCCGGATCGCGCTTTCCCATCCAAGGTAACGCCAGGCGTAAACCCGGTTGTCTTCTCCGATACGCGCCTGCAGACGGAACAGGCCTTCATCCGTGTCTATATATTCTTTCAGGAAATTGGGCAGGGAATACACATAGCGCAAATCCTTGAAGGTAAGCTCTTTGAGCTTCCTGGAGTTTATCGTTGACTCCAGGATGGGGAAATGCGCGAATTCCCTGTATTCGCCGAAAATGGGCAGAATTTCGGCCAGTCCCTGCCATAGCCGGGAGTCCGCCTTGGGATAGACCGGCGGATCGAAATGCGGCCGGACACGGAATTTGTGGGTGGCCACCCACTGCATCCGGTATTCTTCGGAGTTTTCCGCTACCGCCTTCCAGTAAAAAGGAGAAAAGAGAACCGGCGTCAGGGTGATTTTTTCAGCCGCCGTGCCCACTTCGGTGTAATCGCGGTTGAACTTGCGGCTCAGTCCCTCGTGGATGCCCAGGCAGATCAGCGGGTAGATCAGCGCCCAGAGTATGGCATAACGCGCCCAAGTGACCTGCGTGGCGAGTTTCGTCCGGTTTTTGAAATTTCGGAGGCAATATAATAAAATTATCAGCAGGGGAATGGTGAGCAACAGGTCAACGATGAACAGGGCCGGGGCCGCTACCCGGTAATTGCTGAAGGGCCAGAAGATCTGCGTGCCGAAGCTGGTCATGCAGTCCAGATACAGGTGTAAGCCCAGTCCGAGCAGGGCGGCCAGGAATATTTGCCCCAGGCTCCAGTCATCCGGCTTGGCGATGACGGCCAGACCGTCCACTACGCGCACGGCATCTTTTTTGACATGCGGGCTGGCAAGGAAAAACTTGAAGATCAGGGCCAGGAACAGGGCGGCGATGACAATGGAGAGAATGGAGTGGGTAAAGCCGCGGTGGATGGAAAACATGGCGTGGGCGGAGGAACCGGCCAGGATGTCAATATCCGGCAGCATGCCTGCGGCGATGCCGAGAAAGATCAGGGGCCACATGCGCGGCGCCCGGGAAAACGCCAATGGGGTGAGCGCCCCGGCCGCCAGGTGGGTGACGGAATCCATTTGTATTTATTCTCGTATTGTTTTATGGTGAACCGAACGAGATCTTTATTTTAATATACTTGCCGTTCGCCGACAAGGGGCGGACGCCTGATTTTGAGAGGAATACATGCGTAAACCATATTCCGCCATTACCGCCGAGGGTTATCCGGCCATATTCAGCGCCGGGTTCACCGCCCTGGTGTTCGCGGTGATGCAGTGGTGGCCGCCGGCCTTGCTGTCTCTGCTGTGCACCGCCTTTGCCTGCCATTTCTTCCGCGATCCCGAAAGGGTGACCCCGCAAGGGGCGGACTTGGCGGTCAGCCCGGCGGACGGCAGGATCATCCGCATCGCCCAGGCCACGGAGCCTTTTAGCGGGCAGAGCCGCCAGTGCGTCAGCATTTTCATGAATGTCATTGATGTGCATGTGAACCGCGCGCCGGTAAGCGGCACGATCCGGTCCATAGAATACAAGAGTGGGCGTTTTCTGAACGCCAGCCTGAACAAAGCCTCGGAAGACAACGAGCGTTGCCTGTATTCCCTGGAAGATGCCGAAGGCCGGCTCTGGACCTTTGTGCAGATTGCCGGGCTGATTGCCCGCCGTATCGTCTGCCGGGTGGAAGAAGGCGACGCCCTGGCCCGGGGCGAACGCTTCGGCATGATCAAGTTCGGTTCCAGGGTGGACGTCTATCTGCCGGAAAGTTACGCAGCCAGCGTGACGGTGGGAGACGTTGTGCTGGCCGGACACAGCGTCCTTGCCCGCAAGAGCGGATCCGGACACTAATATGCCTGGGGATGCTCAGGAACGGCCCGCGCGCCGCGGGGTCTATATCCTGCCCAACCTGGTCACGGTGGGGAGCATGTTCGGAGGATTTCTGGGCATGCTCTGGGCCATTGAGGGACAGTACACCCATTGCGCCGTGGCCGTGTTCGTCAGCGCCTTTCTGGACGGCATGGACGGGAAGATCGCCCGTATGACCCACAGCTCCAGCGCCTTCGGCGTACAGATGGATTCCTTGGCCGATGCCGTGGCCTTCGGAGTCACTCCGGCCTTGATGGTTTATCTTTGGCAGCTCAAGGATATGGGGGGGAGACTGGGGCTGGCCGTGGCCTTTTTATTCATGGCCTGCGGAGTGTTGCGTCTGGCCCGCTTTAACGTGATGACCGGGAGCGTCAGCAAGAAGTTTTTCATCGGCCTGCCCATTCCGGCAGCGGCCTGCGCCCTGGCCGCCTTGGTGCTTTTCAACCAGCACCTCCCCGCCTGGGTGCAACCCGCGCTGCCGGGGGTAAGCCTGGGTCTGACCCTGGCCCTGGCCCTGCTCATGGTCAGCCGGATACGTTATTTTTCCTTCAAGGAGTTCGGTTTTTTCCGCGCCCATCCTTTCAGAGCCCTGGTGGGCATGTTGCTGCTTTTTGCCGTCCTGATCACCGAGCCGCGCATCTTCGGTTTTTCTTTTTTTATAGGCTACCTGCTTTCCGGTCCGCTTTACACCTTCTTTTTTTTCCGGCGCAAAATTCCTTCAGAAGGCGCGGATCCCTCGCCAGCGCGCCAATAGTGTCCCGTCATCGGTTCAGCCGGCTTTTCAAGTCCTGAATCCGTTCGAAGGATCGCCGCAGGCGTTCTTGGGGGATCTCGCCCTGGCGATACAGATCCATCAAGGTCAGCCAGGCCTCTTCGGCAAGCCCCCCGCGGTAATCCAGGTTATTTCCCAGGATGAACACATCTACTCCGGCCTGGATCCCCAGGCGCAGGGTCTCGCGCAGGGAGTAATGCTCGGTGATCGCCCGCATCTGTAAGTCATCGCTGAATACTACCCCCTGCCAACCCAAATCGTCGCGCAAAAGCCGGTCAATGATTCGTGGCGAAAGGCTGGCCGGAAGGCGCGAGTCAAGGCCGCTCTGGAAAAGATGCCCGGCCATGACGGCGTATGCTCCCGGCTGGGCGAGGAGCAGCCGGTAAGGTTCAAGCTCTTCCGGCCTCCAACTGGCGCTGATGTCGGCCAGTCCCAAGTGGGTATCCTGGGCCGCGCTTCCGTGTCCCGGAAAGTGTTTGAAACAGGCGATGATCCCGGCGCTGTTCAGCCCGCGCATGAAGGCCAGCCCCAGGCGGGCGGCATCCTCCGCCCGGACTCCGAAAGATCGTCCCAGGGCGCCGATGGCCGGGCTTTCCGGGTTAAGTCCCAGGTCGATGACCGGGGCGAAATTCAGGTTCAGGCCTATATCGGCCATTTCCAGCCCTTGGCCGGCGGCCAGCTTGAAAACTTCTTCAGCGGAAAGACGCCCCATTTCACCAGCCGAAGGCAACCCCCGGAAGCCTTGGGCAGGCTTGAGACGCTGCACCCGGCCTCCTTCCTGGTCCACGGCAATGAAAAGCGGCAGGGGCGCGGCCTTGGCCAGCTCCGCGCACAGGGCGCGGAGCTGTTCCCGGTTTCGAATGTTGCGCGGGCCTCCGCCTGATGAAGAATCGCGGTCAAAGAGGATCACCCCGCCCAGGCGCCCCTGGCGGATGAGTTCCATAACCAGCGGCAGGTCGCCTTCCCCGGCTCTTTCCCCTCGAAAGCCCAGCATGAGCATCTGGCCGAGCATGATCTCCGGGTCCGTTTCCGTGCCCTTGGCCGGGGCAAGCAGAAAGATCAGGGCGAGGATTTGCAAAAGCCCGAGTCCTCTCTTCATATGACCCTCTCCAGGAGTTCGCCCAGGCGGACCGTGTAATTGTGCCGTTCCTGAATCTCCGCCTGCCATGCCCGGCGCAGCCTCTCCCGGCGGCTTGGGTCGGCGCGCAGCCGGGCGGCCAGTTCCGGCAGTTCTCCAGGGGCATGGAAAGTCACTTCCCGGGTAAGTTCCTCCGGAAAAAGATCCAGTCCGGGGTTCCAGTCGGTCAGGCAGAAGCCGCCGGCGGCCCAGACATCGTAGATGCGCTGGCTGAGTCCGGCTGGCAGGAGCAGGCTGTTCAAGTTCAGGGAAAAATCTGCCCTCTGGTAGAGGAAGGGGAGATCGCCGTAATAGTCCAGCGGGCCGCGCAGGTCTAGGGACGCTTCCAGTCCGCGCCCGTACAGCTCTGGAAGGAGTCCTTCCCGCCAGCCGGCGTCTCCGAAAAGAGTCAGCCCTCCTTGGCCGCCGCAGACCGCTATGAGGCAGGAGGCGCGCCACCAGGCGTTGCACATCGCCGCCCCCAGACCGGGGAGCCGGGCTTTTTTCCCCGGCCAGAAGGCCGTGGGGTCTTCCAGCCCAAGCTGGCGCACCCACCAGGCAAAATCCGGCCGCTCCGCCTCAGTCTTGAAACTGCGGTCCATATTTGTCCGGGCTTGCTCCAGGAGTTCTTCCGGCGCTTTCTGGCCGCGAAAAAATTCTTCCCGTCCGGGAAAGGCCGTCCGGCCCGCAAAGACGACTCCGCGCAGTTCCGTCAGGCGGGGCGGCGGGGCCGCCTTGGGAGGAGGCGTGAGTCCGGCGGCCAGGGGCAGGTGCAGAACCTTTTTGGCTCCGGCTGTTTCCAGGGCCGTGATAAAAGAGTGGTCGGTAACGGCCAGGGCCAGTTCCTTCCAGGAGGGATCGCGTGCGCCGGAGAGAATATGCCAGGGATTGTCCACAAACCAGGCCAGGGCCGGGATCCCGGCGGAGAGAATAAGCCGCCCGGCCTGGCGGATGCCCAGGATCCCTTCCAGGTTCACGCTGAAAAAGAGGGAGGGTTTTTGATCCAGCAGGCGGGGCAGGTAATGGGGAGAAGCTTGGTCATCAAGTTCTTCGGGTCGGGGGCGGATCACTCCGAAACCCAGGGAAGCGAAAGCCAGGGCCAGTTCCCGGCGTAACAGGGCCTGCCCGTTATCCGGCAGGATGACCAGGGAGCGGCGGTCACGCGCCGCGCGTATGCTTCCGGACATGAAAACCCGCTTGGAGCTTTTGATTTTTTACGGTATGAGCTTTCTGGAATTGTATCCATGAAAAAATACCGTGACCACTTTTTTTTGCGGGCCAAAAGGGAAAATTATCCGGCTCGTTCCATATACAAGCTTAAAGAAATCCAGGCGCGCTTCGGGATTTTCCGGGCCGGCCAGAAGGTGTTGGATTTGGGCGCGGCTCCTGGCTCCTGGTCTCTAGGGGCTGCGGAACTGGTCGGGCCGGGGGGCTTGGTGCTGGGTTTGGACCTGCGCGGGACGGAAGTGATTTTTCCGGGCCAGGTGATCTTTATGCAAGGGGACATCTTCGCCCCTTCGCCGGAATTCGCCCTGGCCTTGCGAGATCGCGGCCCTTTTGACGTGGTGCTCTCGGATATGGCCCCCGGCACCACCGGGCACCGGGCTACGGATCAGGCCCGCTCGGCCGCCCTGATTCTGGAGGCCCTGAATTTGGCCCGGCGCTGCCTGGCTCCGGGAGGGGCCTTGGTGGTTAAGTTTTTTATGGGTCCGGAGATCAAGGCTTTTTCCGAGGAGTTGCGCCGGAGTTTTGCCAGGGTAAAGTCTTTCAAACCCAAAAGTTCGCGTTCCGAAAGCATGGAAAGTTTTTATATCGCCCTGGATTACCGGGGTTCGAAAGATTCGGGAGAGAGGTAACTATATGTCGGGACACAATAAATGGAAGAATATCCAGTTTCGTAAGGGCCGCCAGGATGCCAAGCGCGGGCGGGAATTCACCAAGGCCGCCAAGGAGATCATCATTGCGGCCAAGGGGGGCGGGGATCCGGAGTACAACGCCCGCCTGCGCAGCGCCATTGCCGCGGCCAAGGCGGTGAATCTGCCCAGGGACCGGATCGAAAGCTCCATCCGCAAGGGCACGGGTGAGGAGGCCGGTGGCGAGCTGTCCGAGATCACCTATGAAGGTTACGGACCCGGCGGGGTGGCCATGCTGGTGGAGGTAGCCACGGATAACCGCAACCGCACCGTGGCCGATCTGCGTTTTATTTTCAATAAACATGGCGGCGTCTTGGGAGAAAGCGGCAGCGTAAGCTGGATGTTCGAGCGCAAGGGAATTTTCGTCTTTGGCAAGGAACATACTGAGGATCGGCTGATGGAAGTGGGCTTGGAGCATGGGGCCGAAGACCTTCTGGACCAGGGTGAGGCCTGGGAGGTGCAGTGCGCGGTAACGGACTGGGGGGCCCTGAGCGACGCCTTCGAGTCCGCGGGCCTTTCCCCGCAAAGCGCGTCCCTGGCCATGATTCCCAAAAACCAGTTGCCGGTGGACGCTGGAACCGGCAAAAAAAACATGCGCTTGCTGGAAGCCCTGGAAGACAACGACGACGTGCAAAACGTCTACGCCAATTTTGATCTCCCGGCCGAGGCCTTTGAAGAAGACTGATCCGAACTTCCGATGGATGCCCATGTTTTTCGCCTCATCGCCCTGGAACTGGCGGCTTTTCTGCGCGGGGCGCGGCTGGAGAAGATCCATAGCCCGGCCCCCGGCCTCCTGGTTTTTGGGGTGTATAATCACGGGCAAAAGCGTCACCTTGTCCTGAGGCATGAGAGAGTGCGCACGCCGGGGCAGGAAGTTTCCACCCCGTTGAAATTCGGGCATGCCCAGGAGCCCTGCCTCTACTGGAGCGATCTCAAGCTGCCCAATCCGGAGCGGCCTTCCGGGCTGGTCATGCTTCTGCGCAAGTACCTGGCCGGTTGCCGTTTTGGGACCCTCTGGCCGGACTGGGCGCGGCGGCGGCTTGTCATAGGACTGCGCCTGCCCCCCTCCCGGCGTCTGGCCCTGGGTCCGGCTTTTCTGACGCTGGATCTGCGTGAAGGGGGCTACCTCGGCTCCGAAGCGCCCCTGGAGGATTCCGCCGTTCTCTGGCCGGATTTCGGGCTGATCCGGCGGGAACACCGGGAGGCCCTGCTCTCGGAGGCTTTCATCCGGACCTTCCCCCTGCTCACTCCCCCACTGCGCCGGACGCTGCTGGCCCTGGACGGCCCCGAGGCCGCCGCCCTGCTGGCGGATTTGGCCCACGATAGCGGCCGCGGTCGCGGGGTGCTGTATCTGTACTTGCGAGGAGAGATTCCGCATATCTTGTCCGCATGGCCCTTGCCCGGAGCCTTGCGGGAAGGGCTGCGGGAGGAGGTTGTCTTTTACCGGGAGGAAGCGCGGGAAGGGGAACCTTCGGGGGATTTTCCCTGTCTGGAGGCGGCGCGGCGTTTTTATGAGCCGAAAGTGCTGGCTTCTTTGAATCTTCAAGGGCGGGCGCTCGCGGCGCGGGAGGAAAAAAAGGCCGTGCGGCGGCTGCGCAACGCCCTGGACAAGCTGGATCAGGAGGAGAGACGTCTGCGCGCCTTGGCGGCCCTGCGGGAGAAGGCTATCCTGGTACAGGGCCGCCTCTGGCGGCACGGCCGGGATGAAAAGCTGGCGGCGTTGACGGTGGCGGCGGAAGAAAACCCCACGGGCCGGGAGCTGGTGCTGGATCTGGATGCCGGACTGACCCTGCGGCAGAACATGGAGAAGATGTTCAGGCAGGCGGATAAGGGGGCGCGCGGACTGGTTTTTGTGGCCGGGCGGCGGGCGGAACTTGCCGCGAACCTGGAATCTTTGCGGCAGGGAGAAGATGTTGCCCCGCGGAAAGCGCTTTCCCTGGATAAGGGCGGAAGCGGCCGGAGGACAGGCGGAATCCGGGCAGGCGGGGCCAGAGTGCTGCGTTTTATCTCTTCAGACGGCTTTACCATGTTGCGCGGGCGTAGCGCCGAAGGCAACCGCGATCTGCTCCGGCTGGCGGGACCGCAGGATATTTGGCTGCATGTGCGGGGTGGGCCGGGCGCCCATGTGCTGATTCGCCGCGAACATTTGGGGGTGGAGGTCCCGGAGCGCACTCTGCGCGAGGCCGGGGCGCTCGCGGCCTTGAAAAGCTGGAGGAGCAAGGACAGCCGGGCGGAAATTGTCAGCGCCCTGGCCAGGGATGTGCGGACGCCCAAGGGAGGGGCGCCGGGACTGGCCCTGGTGGATCGTGAGTGGAGGAGTTTTGTGGTGGATTTGGAAGAAGATTTGGAGGCCAGGCTGGCCTTCCGTCCCAGAGCTTAGTCTCCGCGGAGCTGCTCGTCTTCTTCCTGCCTGCTTTTGCAGCCGATACACAGCCTGGTCACCGGTCTGGCCTTGAGGCGGGGCACGCCGATTTCCTCGCCGCATTCCTCGCAGATGCCGTAGGTGCCGTCCTCAATGCGCTGTAAGGCGCCTTTGATTTTTTTGATGAGTTTGCGTTCGCGGTCCCGGATGCGCAGGGTGAAGGCCCGGTCGGATTCCACAGTAGCCCTGTCCGCGGGATCGGCAAAGGCTTCGTTGCTGTCGGTCATATCTTCTATGGTGGAATCGGACTGCCGCAGGGCCTCCTCCATCATGCCGTTGAGCATGTTTTTGAAAAAATCGATATCCTTTTGTTCCATAAATCCTCCAGCCTTGGAATAGTAGCCAGCGCGAAATTTACTACGAGAGGCTTCTAACTTCCCTCACCCGCTTTGTCCACAGCTTTTATTCCGTGCCCATTATAAGCGACCAGGAAGATTTGGCAACTCCTTTTCTGGGCAGGTCCGTAAAATGGCGCTCAAGGGTCTTCCCTGAAAGCGTCCTGGCCTTGACACCCGGAAACTTTTGCCATATAGCCCTGTT
>WRHT01000037.1 GCA_009783115.1 Desulfovibrionaceae bacterium
AGGAGCATCTTGTCCAGCCCCAGGCGATGGTTCAACCCCCCGCCCACGCGCACGGCGTATTTCTGGGGATAACGCAAGCCGGGACAGGTCTTGCGGGTGTCCAGCAGCCGGCTGCCCGCGCCTTCAAGCTCCCGCGCGTAAAGGGCGGTGAGGTTGGCCACCCCGGAAAGCTGCATGATATAATTCAGGATCACCCGCTCGGCCTTGAGGAGAAGCCTGGTGTTTCCCTCGATGCGAGCCACCTGATCCCGGTTTTTTACAGAAGAACCTTCCAGCGCAAGGGGTTCCCAACTCCATTCCCCGGCTTCGTAGGCCTCCGCCTCGGCAAGCGTAATGGGGACAATCGGCAGCCCCGCAAGTAGGCTGTCCTGCTTGGCGACGATCACGGCCTCTGAACGGTGTTCCGGCACAAAAATGGCACGGCCGGTCAAATCCGCCCCGTCTTCGGCCAAGGCCAAGCGGATGTTCCATAGCAAAAAATCCCTGGCCTCTCCCTGAAAAAAAGAATCAAAATTCGCCACGCCCATGTTTGCAAAGTTAGGTTCAAGGCCTGGTTTCGTCAAGCGCTATGGACAGGCTCCGGCTTGATAAAAAAATTCTCCTCCTTGAAAAATCCGGACACAGGATATATCATGTGCTCCCAGCAGCAACTCTGTAACTTGAGGATTACACCATGGATAACGTCTTGCCGGACCTGCCGGGTTTTGACACGGCAACAGCCTTGAAACTGCTGGGCAACAGCACCAAACTCTACGGCAACGTGCTGAAAAAATTCAGCGAAAAATACGCGGCTTCCTACAACGACCTTGCCGCCATGCTCAAAAGCGACGCCGACTGGGAGAGCGTCCAGAGAGAGGCGCACACCCTCAAGGGGCTGGCCGGAAACATCGGCCGCCCGGACTTGCACGATACGGCGCAGGCCCTGGAACTCAGCGTAAAAGACGTGCCCAATCCCGACCCGGCCAAAGTGTCCGCCCTGGCGGAGGATATGCTTGCGCAACTTGAAAAGACGCTGGATATTCTGAAACAGGCCTTTCCGGCCTAGCCGGCAGCCTGATGGAAAGCCGCCCGCCGGACACCCAGGCGCCAAGGTTGCGGGAAACCTTCAAGGCCTGGTGGCAGGCCTCCAGACCCCCTTTTTACATCGCCACCCTCATCCCCTTGGTTCTGGGCTACCTGGCCGCCGCCAGGGAACACGGCCCGCCCGACCCCCTGATTTTCTGCGGCGCGCTTCTGGTATGTTTTTTTCTGCACCTTACCGCCAACCTGGGCAACGATCTGTTCGATCACCTGCAGGGCACGGACACCCACGCCAACATAGGCGGGTCCAGGGTTTTGCAGGAAGGCAAGATCAGCCCGCGCCGCCTGGGGCAGGTTATCGCGGTTTGCTATATCCTGGCCTTCGCATTGACCGGCCTCGGCGTATTCCTGACCGGCCTCCGCCTCCTGTGGCTGCTGACCTCTTTCGGCGCTTTTTCCAGCTTTTTTTACGTGGCCCCGCCCATCCGTTACGGCTATCGCGCCCTAGGAGAATTATTCGTATTTCTGAACATGGGGCTGATCATGGTGGAAGGGGTCTATTACGCCCTGAGCGGCGCGTTCTCCGCCCAGGTCCTGGCCCTGGCCGTGCCGGTGGGGCTCATGGTGGCGGCAATCCTCTATTACCAGAGCCTGCCTGAAATCGAAAGCGACAAGGCCATGGGTAAAAATACCCTGGCCGGACGGCTGGGACCGGAAAAGGCCTTTTTTCTCTTCGGGTTGTGGTGGCCGGCCATCTGGACGCTGATGGGCATGCTCTTCCTGTGCGGACTCTGCTCCTGGAAGACGCTGCCGGGCATCGCCCTCTGCCTGCCCCTGCACCTCAAAGCCTGCCGCAAACTGAAACAGGCGGGAGGGGACTGGTTCAGCCTGGATCGTTACGGCTACCTAACGCGCCTCATGTACCTCATCTGCGGTCTGTCCCTGATCCTGGGGGTTTACTCCTTAAAATTAAGGTGATAAAACATTTCTTTGTGCTATCCTCCGCCGATCCGGCGACAGATTTTATTAGCCGCTAAAAAATACCTTAGTATCATTTAACAGTCAAGAGCTACGCTATCGTTTTAGGATGGAAAAAATTCCCGGCCTTAACTGGGCTATCGCCAAAACCATAAAGAAAGCCAGAGAATCCAAGGGATTAACGCAAAACCAACTTGCTGATTTCGCCGGTCTTTCAGAGGTATATATCTCCAAGCTGGAACGCGGCATCAAGGGAGATTCGGTAAACGCCCTGATGCAAATTTCCGTGGCCCTGGAAATGGCCTTTTCCGACCTGATGAAACTGGTTGAGGCGGAACTCTTGCGCGGGGCGCGGAAGATCGAGCCGAAACAGGGCCGGCCGCGCCAATGCGAGCATATTCGACAAAATTACTGATCCCTTCAGGAATGTCTGCTCTTCCGTCTGCCGGAGATGTTCACGCGCTGATCAGCCGCCGATGGAGGTCATCCGGCGCGCGATCACGGCCTCGGGCCTGGACCGGCTGCGCAAAAGCTCCGTGCCCA
Organism: Desulfovibrionaceae bacterium; assembly: GCA_009783115.1. The sequence goes on from WRHT01000037.1 coordinate 2,542, forward strand.
TGGGTTTTTCCCGGTTGGCCGCCTGGATAAAACGATAAAGATCCCGGTCGTTCGTTTCCGGATCGCGCAGTAAAGCCCGCAAATCATATTCCTGGTCGGAAAAAAGGCAGGTGCGCAGTTGCCCGTCAGAGGTTATGCGCAGACGGTTGCAACTGGCGCAAAAATGATCCGAGACCGGGGTGATCACCCCGAAACGTCCATGTCCGCCCTGGATGTCATAGACCTTGGCCGGGCCGGTGAAGGCCGTTTCACGCGTTGCGCCGGAAGCGGCCGCGGCCTGGTCCGCATACAAGGCCCGTCCGCCACGGATTGCGGGGGTGAGATCGGCCAGGGCGCGGGCCGTTTCCAGGATCTCGGCGGCCGGCCAAAAACCGGCCTCGCTCCAAAGACCACGGCCGCCCAGAGGCATGTACTCGATGATCCGGAGGTCAATGGGGTTTTCCCTGGCCAGCCGGATAAAAGCCGGAAGCTCCCGGTCATTTACCCCCTTCAGTCCCACGGCGTTGATTTTCACGCGCAGCCCGGCCTCCAAGGCCGCATCCAGGGCCGCGCGCACCTCGGCGAAAGAATCCTGCCCGGTGATCCGGAAAAACACCTCCGGATCCAGGGTATCCAGCGAAATATTCAGCCCGTCCACTCCCAGGTCTTTCAATTCCTGAACATGCCGCCGCAGGACGGTGGCGTTGGTGGTCACGCCCAGCACCAGGCCGGGAAATTCCCGGCGCAGGGCGCGCACAAAGGACATAAACCCCTTGCGCGCAAAAGGTTCGCCCCCGGTCAGACGGACCTTGCGCGCCCCGAAGGCCACAGCCAGGCGGATGAGACGCAAAAATTCCTCGTAACGGAGAATCGCGGCATGAGGAAGATAAGAGAGCTTGCCCGTCCTGGGCACACAGTAAAGACAGCGCAGGTTGCAGCGATCCGTGACCGAAAGGCGCAGATAGCTGATTCTGCGCCCGTAGGCGTCCGACAGGGGAGGATAGTCTTCCGCCATGATCATGTCCACAAGGTCAGGCCGCGCACCAGTTCCTGCTCCTCCAGGCCATCCTGGGCCTCAGAGCCTGGGACGGAGCCTTGACGGCGGTATAAACCATGCGCGAATTCACCGGGCGCCTCTCCCGGTCCGCAACGAACCAGCACCTGATCGCCGCAAAAGGCTTCAGAGCGGAAGAGGACGCGCAGGGCGGCCAGACGCAGACTGGCAGGCCCAGGCATAGAACCAAGCATCCAGTTGATGTAGCGCACATTGTTCACATGCCGGTTCAAATCAATATCTTCCGGGGTGACCAGCAATTCCCCCAAGATCGGGGAGTTCGCGGCCCCCGCCGGACGAACCCGGTCTTCCTCGAAAGCCCTGGGGGTTCCCGCCGGAGGAGCGCAACCGGCGATAAATTCCGGCACCTTGATTACTTTGCGCGTGCTCAAATCCATAACCACCCAATGGGTCATCCCCCGGATATATTCACGCCCGTCTTCGTTCCGCGCCAAAAAATCCCGGCGGAATTGCAGCCGGTCCACGGACACCGGCCAGGTGGTCACCCGCAGGTTCACAGGTTTCCGGGGCAAACTCGTTGCTTCCAGGCGCAGACGCACCAGCACCCAGGCCAGGCCGTTCGAGCGCAGTTTATCCAGGCCCAGGCCCATGATTCCGGCATGGGTCACCGCCGTTTCTTCCATGAAAGCCCAAGCGGCCGCGACAAAAGCGCGGCCGTCCCCGGCAACGGCCGCTTCCTCCAGCCGGAAAACTTCACTATATTCCCAATCCATGCTATGCCCTCAAGTAGTGAAACATAAACGGTTTCAGTCCAAAAAACAACGCTTATGCCTTGCCGACAAGGATTATAAGATGCCCGCGAAATACTCTATAAATTCTCTAGAAAAAATCATGACTTTTCTGCTGCTGGCGATCTGCCTTCTGGGCATCCCGCAGATTCCGGCCCAGGCCGCCGAATCCAAGGCCTCGGAAGCTCCGGGCTTTTCCATGGATTCCCTGCGTTTCATCGCCGACAATCTCATTCATACCGGAGTCGGGCGGGACAGCATCACCCCCATCTATCGCCCGGCCTTTCTGAATGTCTCGGACGCCGGCCTGTCCATGGACGACAATGAGCCAGTCTTCGTGGTGCACTACCCGGGAGGGCTTACACGTATTTATCCCCAATACATCATGGTCTGGCATGAGGTGGTGAACGACGTGCTGCCCGGTCTGCCGCAGACCGCTCCCTCGCCGGGCGAGGGGGATCCAGCCTTCCCCTCCGCTTTTATCGGCCAGTTTCAAAACCAGACCCAGGGCGGGGGAAGCCAGGCCGAGGACACCGGCAACAGCTACACCATCAGTTACAGCCCCCTGACCGGCAGCGTGGTCGCCTTCCGCAGCCGGGGAGGACGCTACCCCAGCAGTTTCGGCAATGAGGGAAAACTGTATAATTCCAACAGCATCCTGTATGACCGTTTCAGCGGCAGCCTCTGGTCCCAGCTCCTGGCCGTCTGCATTGAAGGTCCCCTGCGCGGCCGGCGCCTGGAACGCATTCCGGTGTATTGGGCGCGCTGGGGCGGCGTAAAATACCGCTTTCCGGACGCCCAGGTGCTTTCCAGGGCCACCGGCATGAAACGCAGCTACGGCCGCGATCCTTACGGCAGCTACATGCGCGGAGGCAGTTACTACGACGATGTCCGCCTGTTTTATCCGGTTGCGTCCCAGAGCGACCGGCTCCCGCCCAAGGCCAGGATCCTGGGACTGGAAATAGAAGAAATGTACGGCGCCCTGGTGGTTGACGCCGTGCGCCGGGAAAAGATCCTGAACCAGGGACTGGGGCTGCACCATATAGTCGCCATCCACGATGCCGAACTTGACCGGATACGTGTCTTCAACCGCAAGCGGCCGGACGGCTCTATCCTGAGTTTCCAGGTATTCGAAAACAACTATGTGGACCGCGACACCATGAGCCAGTGGAACTCTGATGGCGAATGCTATTACGGACGCCTGCGCGGGCAGCGCCTGGAACCAATCATGGCTGTGGATTCCATGTGGTTCGCTTGGTACGCCTTCCATCCCGCCACCCAGGTGCTGGATCGCGAAGGCTCGCCGCCCCCGCCGATCCGCAGATCCGCGCCATAATCAATAAATGATCTCCACTTGCTCGTCGTCCGCCGCCGGACGCGGAATGATCCCGCCGATCCGCCAGGCGGCCTGCCCTTCCAGGCGCAAAATTTCCAAGGCCCGGCTCGTCTGGGATGCCGGCAGGGCCAGGACAAAACCGATGCCGCAGTTGAAAATTTGCAGCATCTCCGGCCAGGTCAGATTCCCGCTTTTCCGCAGCCATTCAAAGACCACGCCCTGGGGCCAGGCGGCGAATTCTATCCTGGCCAGCATATCCTTCGGAAGCATCCTGGGGATGTTCTCAAAAAAACCGCCCCCGGTGATATGGGCCATGCCCCGGATCTCCGCCTGGGACAGGAGCTTTTTGATCACCGGCACGTATATGCCGGTGGGGGCGAGAAGAACATCCCGCACCTCGCGATCCGGAAGCCCCGGAAAGGAATCCTGTGGATTCAGGCCGGATTTTTCCAGGAGCTTGCGCGCCAGGGAATAGCCGTTGGAATGAATGCCGGACGAAGCGAGGCCGATGAGCGCGTCTCCCGGACAAATTTTCGATCCGTCAACCAGATCATCCTGGTCCGCCAGGCCCACGCAGAACCCGGCGAGGTCGTAATCCCCCTCGGCATACATACCCGGCATTTCCGCGGTCTCCCCGCCCAGCAGGGCGCACCCGGATATGCGGCAGCCTTCGGCCACCCCGGAGATCACCTCTTCCGCCACTCCGACCTCCAGCTTGCCGCATCCGAAGTAATCCAGAAAAAAAAGCGGCATGGCCCCCTGGGCCAGGATATCGTTCACGCTCATGGCCACGAGATCAATGCCCACCCCGGCATGGCGCTTCCAGGCAATGGCCAGCTTGAGCTTGGTTCCCACGCCGTCGGTGGAGGCCACCAGCACCGGGTTTTTCATCCCGGCCAGTTCCGGCTTGAATAAACCACCGAAGCCCCCGATGTCCGAAAGAACTCCGGCGGTGCGGGTGCTTTTGACCATTTCCCGGATTCGTTGTACCAAAAGATAGCCGGACCCGATGTTCACCCCGGCCTCGGCATAGGCCCTGGCCCTGTTTTCATGCTCATGGGACATGGCTGGCTCCTTGCGGATAGGATATTCCGCTGCGCGGATAGCGCAAAATGCTCCGGGGAGGCGATTTTGTCAAATAAACAGAACGAAGCGGAAGCCGGCTTGTGGGAGGCCCTGCCCGGAGGGGCGGCGCGCTGCCGGCTCTGCGCCCATTACTGCCGCCTGGCCGAAGGAGAGATCAGCCGGTGCGGCGTGCGCCTTAACCGCCAGGGCAAACTGCTGACCAGAAACGCCGGGGAACTGGCCGCCATTAACCTGGACCCGGTGGAAAAAAAGCCCCTGTTCCACTTTTTGCCGGGCAGCCAAACTTATTCCCTGGGTTCCTTCGGCTGCAATTTTTCCTGCCGCTTCTGCCAGAACAGCGGAATTTCACAAGGAGCGGCCCGCAAGTCCGGCAGCGGACAACGGGTTGCCCCGGAAAAACTCCTGGACGCGGCGGTTAAATCCGGGGCCGCCAGCCTGTCTTACACCTACAACGAACCCACGGTTTTTTTCGAACTGCTCGCCGCCTGCGCCCGGACGGCCAAAGACAAGGGACTGCGCAACATCATGGTCAGCAACGCTTATCTAAGCAAGGAAGGTTTCAGCGCCCTGGACGGGCTGGTGGATGCGGCCAATTTTGACCTGAAAAGCTTTTCCGACGCCTTTTACCGGGATTACTGCGGGGCCAGGCTCAAACCCGCGCTGCAAACCCTGAAGCGGGCCATCCGGGCAGGCTGGTGGGTGGAGGTGACCACCCTGATCATCAGCGGGCTGAATGATTCCAGGGAGGAGCTGGACCAGCTGGCCGATTTCCTGGCATCAGAGCTGGGTCCGGACCTCCCCTGGCATGTTTCGGCCTTCCGGCCGGCCTACCTGATGCCGGATCACCAGCCGACTCCCGTCGCCTCGCTGGAGCGCGCCCTGGAGGCCGGAAGCCGCCGCGGGCTGCGCTATGTATATACCGGCAATGCCGCCGGGCATGACGCTGAAAGCACTTACTGCCCGGCCTGCAAAAAAAAACTCATCGCCCGGCTCGGTTTCCTGGCCCGGCCCGGTTTTTCCGGGGTCTGCCCGGACTGCGGGCTAAAGACGCCGGGAATTTGGATATAACGACAACTTGTAAAGGAGAAAGACAAACATGAGCCAGCAACGTAAAAAATCCATAAAAATAGGCATGATCGCCTGCTCGCACGCCACCCAGGAGATGGACTGCTGTGCGGTCGGCTGTTTCAGGGATTTCAACATGCGCCTGGGCAGCTTTAAGAGATACCCCGCGGATCAGGATTTGCGGCTCGTGGGGCTGGTAAGCTGCGCCGGATGCCCGACCAAAATCTATCCTGAAAAAATCCTGCGCAAAGTGGAATCGCTGGCGAAACTGGGAACAAGCAAGCTCCATTTCGCCAACTGCATGATGGCCTTCTGTCCGTTCATAAAAACCTATATCAAGACGGTCGGAGAAAAGTATCCTGATATTGAACTGATTGAAGGCACCCACGAAAAACATCTCACGGATGAACAATTCAGGGAAAGGACGCGCTGCGCCCTCGAGGCCGGCAAGCAGATGTCGGACGTATTTCTCGAGCCTATTTGAATTTTCCGCGAAAGGTAAACGGCAAACCGAAGCGGGCTGCCCCGTTCAGGTGGTTCCAGCGCGTTTGGCGGCCAGCAGGGCCGCAGAAAAAGAAAGGATGAGAAATCCCGAGAGGGTTGCCCAATCCGCGCCGGAAAGCTGCGCGCCTCCCTGGGCGGCGCGCAGGAGATTCACCGAGTGGGTGACGGGAAAGGCCTGCACCAGCCAGCGCAGGGCCAGCGGCATTTGTTCCACCGGAAAAAATACCCCGGATAAAAAGGTCATGGGAGTAATCAGGAAAGAACTGATCGCCCCCTGGTCCCCATGATTTTTCACCGCCAGGGCGATACCCAGGCCCAGCAGGGAAAAAATGGCCATGTGCAGCAAAAGCGCCGCAAAAAAACCCGGGCTTAAACGCAGGTTCACCCCGGCCGCCCAGGCCAGGAGCATGAAGGCGCAGGCCGTAATGCCCCCCTTGCTGATCCCGTAGAGCATCTCGCCGGCCACAATCTGCCAGCGCGGGGCCGGGGCCAGAAGGTATTCATCGAAAGTCCTGAAATAAAAACGGGCGATATTAACTTCCGAGGCCAGGCCGTAACAGGCGTTCAGGGTGGACATGGCCAGAAGCCCGGCAAAGAGGAAATCCAGGTATTCCATGCCGTAAAACATCCGCTGCCGTCCGAAACCATAGCCGAAGGCCATGAAAAAAAGCGCCGGGGATACAAGGGAAGAAAGCACGCCGCGCAAGAGGCGGGAGCGCAGGATGCTCATCTCGCGGTAATACACCCCGATAATGCCGTTAAGACGCAAGGTCGCTCTCCATTTTTCTGCCGGTGCATTTCAGGTACACATCTTCCAGGTTCACCGCCCGGACGCGCACCTCGGCGGCCAGATCCCCGGCCGCGGCCAGGGCTTCTTCAAGCCGGCCCTCAATTTCGTTACGCGCTATTCCGAAATTTTCCAGACCGAAGAGAATTTCGTCTTCCACCACCTGCGCGACCATCTGGCCGTCGATGTCCTGAAAGACGCTGCCCACCTGCCGGGAGAGAGCGTCGATACCGGTTTCCACGGTGTCAAGGCCATTCACGAGAATCTTCCCGTAATAATCGCCGTTGAAATGGTGGGGAACCACTCCGTTAATCGCGTAGGTCAGGGTTGATTTTCCCGCGCCGGATGAACCAATGATCCCCAAAAACTCCCCATCGGCCACCGAAAGATTTATGTCAGAGAGCGCGTTTTTATTTCCTCCGGCATAGCGGAAACTTAAGTTTTGAATTTCAATCATTTTTTCAGGGCCAGCTTCAGGGGGATGTAGAGCACCTGAACGATTATCGCGTTGATCGCGGCGGTGCCGAAGATAATGGCCATAAATATGGCAAGCGGCGTCGGCGGGGTGCGGAGGATGCTGGTACGGGCGTAGTAGAGCAGGTACATGGCGCCGATAAATGTAAACCCGCTTACGAGGGTGCTGAAAAACGTACAAAATATGGGCTTTACCGGGATTTTGAGCTTTTCCAGGGGAATTTTCGCCAAAAGACACATGGCCAGGGCCCCGATTAGTTCGCTT
>WRHT01000038.1 GCA_009783115.1 Desulfovibrionaceae bacterium
AATCCCTGGGGCAGATTAAGGCCCGGGCTGAACGCCTGGGAGCCTTGCATGACAATTTGCTGGCCGTATCCGCCAACTTGATTGATGAACTCCTGCCGTTACTGGAAACTGTCCGCCCAAGCCTTCTGGTAGCCGATTCGGTGCAAACCCTGCTTTCTTCAAAGGTGGAAGGGCTGCCGGGAAATGTCAGCCAGGTCCGGGCTGTGGCCGCGGACTTGATGGAATTTTGCCGGAAAAATGAAATCACCCTGATTTTGGTCGGACATGTGACCAAAGACGGCAACCTGGCCGGCCCGAAACTTTTGGAACACATGGTGGATGTGGTGATCTCTCTTGAAGGGGAACGAGAGGAGATCTTCCGCCTGTTGCGCGTTTTGAAAAATCGTTTTGGTCCGAACCAGGAATTGCTGGTTTTTCAGATGCTTGGTCAAGGCTTGGAACTGGTGGAAGACCCTTCCACCTGTTTTTTGGGCGCGCGCGATCCTGGTCTCTCCGGGGCTGCGGTGGTTATGAGCGTGGACGGTCAGCGTGCTTTTGCGGTGGAATTGCAGGCTCTGGTCGCACGCAGCTTTTTGAGCATACCGCGCCGGGCCGCCCTGGGCCTGGATGTGAACCGGCTACACTTGATCCTGGCGGTGCTGGAAAAACGCCTCAAGCTCAATTTCGGACAAAGCGATATTTATGTGAAAATCGGCGGCGGCGGACGCATGCAGGAACCGGCTATGGATCTGGCTTTGGCCTCGGCGGTGCTTTCGTCTTATTATGATCTGCCCTTGCCGGAACGGGGGGTATTTTGGGGCGAGGTGGATCTGAACGGGCAAATTCGCCCGGTGACTTCCCACAGCCTGCGCAAAGAACAGGCGCAGCGCCTGGGTTACGCGCCGCTTTTCCATCCCAGGATGGAAAAGGAGCGGGGCGGAATTTCCAGTTTGAACGTCTTGATGGAAACGCTCTTTCGCAGGAAAAAGCATGAGTGAAAAGAATAGGCCGGAGAATGCCGGAGGAACGGAAGTCCTGATCAGGAATCAGGTTCGTGAACCGCGCCGGGGAAGGGTATTTTTGCTTAATGATGACTACACCACTATGGATTTTGTGGTGCATATCCTGGTGCGGATTTTCAACAAGAACCTTCAGGAAGCCGAACAAATCATGCTGGCCGTGCACCACGGCGGCCGGGGCGAATGTGGCGTTTATGCCCTGGAAATCGCTGAAACCAAGGTGCGGCATGTGCACGGCCTGGCCAGGGAAGCCGGTTTTCCATTGCTTTGCGATATTGAATTGATTTAAGCTTGGGCTGTATGGAGACGGGGAAAAACTATGCGGATGAATAAAGAATTGGAACAGATCATCAGGAAATCCGTTGAACTTGTGCAGCAGGCCCGTCATGAGTATCTTACCCTGGAGCATATCCTGCTGGCTGCCATAAAGGCCGGGCCGGGGAAAGCCCTGATCGCCTCCTGTGGCGGCAGCCCACACGAAACTGCGGAGCAGCTGGAACAATACCTGAATACGGAATTGAATAAGAGCCAGATTCGTCAGGATTCTTTTGATTTCATCCAGACCGTGGCCGTGCAGCGGGCCATGGACCGCGCCGCCCGGCAGGTGGTCAGTTCCGGACGGGATAAAATGGACCTGGTGGACCTCCTGGCCTCCATCATGGAAGAAGAGGATTGTTACGCGGCTTTTTTGCTGCTGAAACAGGATATAACCCGTCTGGATATTCTGGCTTGGAGCTTACAAGAAGAAGAGGCCGCGGAGACCGCCGGGCACGAAGAAGAGAAAGAACAGCCGATAAACAACGCCTTAAAGAAATACGCCGTTGACTTGGTCGCCCTGGCTACCAGCGGGCGCATTGACCCGCTCATCGGCCGCGATTCAGAAATGGAACGCACTATCCAGGTGCTGGCCCGCCGCCGGAAAAACAACCCCCTGTATGTTGGCGATCCCGGGGTAGGCAAGACGGCCCTGGCCGAAGGTTTGGCCCTGCGGATTTGCCGGGGGGAGGTGCCGGAGGAGTTTCGCAATGCCAGGGTATATGCCCTGGATATAGGCGCTTTGTTGGCCGGCAGTAAGTATCGCGGCGATTTTGAAGGGCGTTTGAAGGCTGTGCTGAAGGAACTGGAAAAAACGCGGAACGCCATTTTGTTTATTGATGAAATTCATACCATTGTTGGCGCGGGGGCCACCAACGGCAGTTCGATTGATGCCTCGAATATGCTTAAACCCATGCTGGCCGCGGGCAAGGTGCGCTGTATAGGTTCCACTACCTATGAAGAATTCCGTAACCTTTTCGATAAGGATCGGGCTTTGTCCAGGCGCTTCCAGAAAATTGACATCGGCGAACCTTCCCAGGACGAATGCGTGGATATACTCAAGGGTCTGCGGGGGCAGTATGAGCAGCATCATGGGGTACGTTATTCCACGGCGGCCCTGAAGGCCGCGGTGACCCTTTCCGCCCGTTACTTGCAGGAGCGTCTGCTTCCGGATAAGGCCATAGATGTGATTGATGAGGCCGGGGCTTCCTTGCGCCTCCGGCGTGGCAAGCATGTCCGCCATAAAAAGGCTGGGGGCAGGGAATTGGTCGGCTCCGGGGATATCGAACGTATTGTGGCGCGAATGGCCAGGATGCCGTCGGTCAAAATCAATACTTCGGATAAGGATCAATTACAGGATCTTGAAAACCGCCTGAAAAAACAAGTTTATGGCCAAGCTGCGGCGGTGGAGGCTTTGGTCAAGGCCGTGTTGCGGGCCAGGGCCGGCTTCAAGAAGGATCAGCGTCCCCAGGGAGCTTTCTTGTTCTATGGTCCGACCGGAGTCGGCAAAACCGAGTTGGCGAGACAACTGGCCCTGGAAATGAAGGTTTGCTTCATGCGCTATGATATGAGCGAATACATGGAGCAACATTCCGTTTCCCGGCTGATTGGCTCTCCACCGGGCTATGTGGGCTTCGAACAGGGGGGGCTGCTGACGGAAGGAGTGCGCAAAAATCCGTATTCCGTGCTGTTGCTGGATGAAGTGGAGAAGGCCCATCCGGATGTTCTGGGTATTTTGCTGCAAATTATGGATTATGGCACGCTTACGGATAATGCCGGACGCAAGGCGGATTTCCGCAATGTCATTTTGATCATGACTTCCAATGCCGGGGCTTTTGAGATGGCCGGCCGGGATATAGGCTTCAGCCTGGGGCAGGATAAGGCTGGCGGCACGGCGGAAAAAGGCCGGAAGGTCCTGAACCGCCTGTTCAACCCGGAATTCCGCAATCGGCTGGATGCCATGATTCCTTTCGCCAATCTTTCCCCTGAAATTATGGGGTCCATTGTGGATAAATTTATTATCGAACTGCAAAATGCCTTGAAAGAACGCCGGGTGAACATCAAGCTCAGCGAGGCCGCCAGAAATTATCTGGCGGAAAGGGGCTATGACCGCGAATTGGGCGCACGTCCTCTGGCCAGGCTGATGCGCGAAAGCATCGAAGACGAGCTGGCCGGCCACATCCTCTTCGGACAACTCAACCAGGGAGGAGAGGTGAACGTGGATCTCCGGCTTGGGGAAGATGGAAAAAAAGTCCTGAGTTTCCATTATCAGGCGCAAGCGGTTGCGTCCTTATCCGGCATCCGTCCCATGCCCAAAAAGCGCAAGGCCGCCCTCAAGGCGCCGGCGCTTTGAAAATACGGGTATACATGCCGCTTTTCTGGCTGACCAAGGATATTCTTTTTCCCGGCCCCTCCCAGGCTGAAGCTGACGGACTTCTGGCGGTAGGCGGCGATTTATCCGTGGAGCGCCTTCTTGAGGCCTACCGCCAAGGGATTTTCCCTTGGTATGGGGAGGGCAGTCCCATATTATGGTGGTTTACCAATCCACGTTGCGTGTTAAGGCCGGATCGGCTGCATGTGCCGCGCTCCTTGAAACGGACCCTGCGGTTCTCTCCATTTACCTTTACAGTCAATAAAATTTTTGAGCAGGTCATTGCCCATTGCGCGCAAAGCCGCAGACCGGGGCAGGAAAGCACCTGGCTTGTCCCGGAAATGCTCGCGGCTTATATCCGTCTGCATCAGGCCGGTTGGGCACATTCCATTGAGGCCTGGCAACGGGGAGAATTGGCCGGCGGCCTGTACGGTTTGGTCCTGGGGCGGGTTTTCTTCGGGGAGTCCATGTTTTACCTGAGCCAGGACGCCTCCAAAGCCGCCTTTGTATGGCTGGTGCGCCATTTGAGACTTCTTGGCTTTATTCTTGTGGATTGCCAGCAGAAGACGGAGCATATGGCGCGTTTTGGCGCGGAAATGCTTTCAGGCGAAGAATTTTCCAGTCTTTTGAAAGAAGAATTTGCTGTTTCCCTGGAGCCGGCTCCTGAGGTCAGGCGTTTTTTCAGAAACGGGTTTGCTCGGGACGGTTTATGAGCGGCGTTTTTCAACTGAAATCGGAATACAGCCCCAGGGGGGATCAGCCTGGAGCCATCGCCCTGGCAGTGGAAAACATCCGTCAGGGGATTCGGGATCAGGTGCTGCTGGGAGTGACGGGTTCGGGCAAAACCTATACCATGGCCCAGGTTATCGCCGCCTGTGACCGTCCGGCCTTGGTGCTGGCGCATAACAAAACCCTGGCCGCCCAGCTTTATAACGAATTCCGCCGGCTTTTTCCCAAGAATGCCGTGGAATATTTTGTCAGCTATTACGATTATTACCAGCCGGAAGCCTATGTGCCTTCGTCGGATCTCTATATTGAAAAAGATTCGGCCATTAATGATAATATTGAAAAATTGCGCCATGCCGCCACCCACGCCCTGCTGACCAGGCGGGACGTGATCATCGTGGCCTCGGTGTCCTGTATTTACGGCTTGGGGTCTCCGGAATTCTACCAAAAGATGATGGTTCCCCTGGAGACCGGGCAAAGGGCCAACATGGATGAAATCATGCGTTCCCTCATTGATATTCAATACACGCGCAATGATTATGATTTTCATCGCGGAACTTTTAGAGTTCGAGGCGACGTTCTAGAAATTATTCCGGCCTATCAGCAGGAAGAGGCTTTGCGTTTAGAGTTTTTTGATAATGAGCTGGAAGCCCTGTCCATGGTGGACGCCTTGACCGGGGAAAGCTTGGGAATGCTGCGTAAGACCGTTATTTATCCGGCCAGCCATTATGTCTCGGATCACTCGAACCTTGTCCGGGCTGGGCGGGATATTCGGGACGAACTACGTGAGCGCCTGGAATTTTTCCGTTCCCAGGGCAGGCTCTTGGAAGCCCAGCGCCTGGATCAGCGTACCCAGCTGGATCTGGAAATGCTGGAAGAAATGGGCTATTGCCCGGGGGTGGAAAATTATTCCCGCCATCTGGACGGACGAAAGCAGGGTGAGCCTCCGTCCTGCCTGCTGGATTATTTCCCCGAAGATTTCTTATTTTTCGCCGATGAATCGCATATCAGCATTCCCCAGGTAGGAGCCATGTTCAAAGGGGATCGTTCCCGCAAGCAGACCTTGACGGATTACGGTTTCCGTCTGCCCTCGGCCCTGGATAACCGCCCTTTGAATTTTGACGAATTTCTGGCGCGCATCGGGCAGACGATTTATGTCTCCGCAACGCCGGGAGCCTGGGAAATTGAGCGTGCTCAAGGATTGATCGCCGAGCTGGTTATCCGGCCCACCGGCCTTTTGGATCCGCTGGTGGAAGTGCGGCCGACCCGGGGACAGATGGACGACCTGATGAGCGAATGCCGGGATAGGGCCGGGCGTGACGAACGGGTGCTGGTTACCACCCTGACCAAGCGCATGGCCGAGGATCTTACCGAGTACCTGAACAATCTGGGGGTGTCCGCCCGTTACCTGCACTCCGACATAGATACCCTGGAACGCATGGCTATTATCCGTTCTTTGCGGCGTAAAGAATTTGACGTGCTGGTGGGCATCAATCTTTTGCGCGAGGGGTTGGACATTCCCGAAGTGTCCTTGGTGGCCATCCTGGATGCGGATAAGGAAGGTTTTCTGCGCTCCCGCGGATCCCTGATCCAGACCTTTGGCCGGGCCGCGCGCAACAGCCGTGGCCGGGTCATTCTTTATGCCGATGCAACCACCCGTTCCATGCGTGAGGCTATTGATGAAACCGCCAGGCGGCGGGATAAGCAGGCGGCCTTTAATACCGCGTACCATATTTTGCCGCGGACTATCGTCAAGGAAGTGGAAACCCCTTTTGACAATCTTTTTGCGCGGTCTGGGGAAGGTTCAGGTTCCGGCGGCAAAAAATCCCGCTGGACCAAGGATCAGGCAGTGCCGTCCGGACCTGTGGAATTCACCAAGTATATCCAGCAATTGGAAAGAGAGATGCGGGAAGCCGCCAAAGAACTTGAATTTGAAAAGGCCGCTGAAATTCGTGATCGGATTGTTTTTTTACGGCAAAAATTTATGTTGTCCGGCCGGGAAGAAGGCCGGGACGCATAAATATTGCTTCCGTGAGGCGCAGCCATGAGCGAAAACATGAATGAACTCCACCGGGAGGCTGAAGAATTACGCAGGCTTCTGGCTCATCATGCCTGGCGCTACCATGTCCTGGATGATCCGGAGATTGCCGATGCGGAGTACGATCGTTTTTTTCACCGGCTGGCGTCCCTGGAAAAAGAATACCCGGAATTGCGCGCCGCTGATTCTCCTACCCTGAAGGTGGGAGGGGCCACGCTCAAAAGTCTTCCCAGCCAGGCTCATTCTCTGCGTATGTATAGTTTGGACAATGTTTTCAGCATGGAAGAATGGCAGGAATATGTCCAGCGCACGGCCAGGCTTTTGCCGGGACACGTTCCTGAAAGTATGGCCTTCTGGGTGGAGCCGAAAATGGACGGGCTGGCGATGGAATTGATTTATGAGCGCGGCCTGTTAAGTATGGCCCTGACCCGCGGCGACGGGAAAGAGGGCGAAGTGGTCACGGAAAATGTGCGGACCGTGAAAAATGTTCCCTTGCGCCTGCATGGCGAGGATTTCCCGGAATTATTGGAGGTGCGTGGAGAAGTGCTCATCAGCAATGCGGATTTCGCGGCTCTCAACCGTGTTCAGGAGCGGGAAGGCCGTAAGCTCTTCGCCAATCCGCGCAACGCCGCCGCCGGTTCCGTGCGGCAGTTGGATTCGCGCGTGGCCGCCTCCCGGCCTTTACGTTTCATAGCTTATGGTCTTGGCCTTTATAATTTTGCTGATGGGCGCGTTTTTAATTCCCAGGAGGAAATCATCTCTGTCCTGGCCGGATACGGCTTGGCCGTGGCCCCGGAGGCCGGGTTATGCCGTGGCTGGGAGGAAGTGGCCGCCTATTATGAACGGCTTCGGGAAAAACGGGGGGATCTGTTTTTTGAAATTGACGGGGTGGTAGCCAAGTTGAACAACCTTGAAGGACAACGGGCGGCCGGGCACACCGCCCACGCTCCGCGCTGGGCGGTGGCCATGAAATTTCCCGCCCGGCAGGTGGAGACCAGGCTTCTGGATATCCAGGTACAGGTGGGGCGCACCGGGGCGCTGACCCCGGTGGCGATCCTGGAACCTGTAAATGTGGGCGGGGTGATCGTCGCCAGGGCGACCTTGCATAATGAGGACGAAATTCGCGCCAAGGATTTGCGTTTGGGAGACATGGTGCTGGTTCAGAGGGCCGGGGACGTCATTCCGGAGGTGGTCCGCCCCTTGACCGAAAAACGTGGCGGCTCTGAAAGGATATTCGTTTTTCCGGATTGTTGTCCGGAATGCGGGCAGCCGGTATCGCGCGAAGCCGGGGAATCCGCCTGGCGTTGCGTGAACAGCCTTTGTCCGGCGGTGCGCTTGCGGACGATTATTCATTTTGTCTCCAAGGCCGGGCTGGATGTGCGGGGAGTCGGAAAAAATTGGGTAGAGTCCTTGGTGGAGAAAGGTCTGGTGCGCAGTCCGGCGGATCTTTTCCGGTTGACTCAGGAAGATCTTTTGCGCCTGGATCGCATGGGCCGCAAGCTGGCGGATAATTTTGCGCAGGCTATGCGTACGGTTAAAAATTCTTCTTTGCAGCGGCTGATCTGCGCTCTGGGCATCAGGCATGTGGGTGAGCAAATTGCCGGGATCCTGGCCGGCAAATACCGGAATCTGGACGAGCTGGCCGGGGCCTCAATCGAAGATTTACAAGGGGTTCAGGATATCGGACCGGAAGTGGCCGGGGCTATCGTGAATTTTTTCGCGGCCCAAGGCAACAGGGAACTGCTGGAAGAATTGAAAAATTTGGGGCTTTGGCCGCAAGCGACGAAAGCTACGGCCTCAGGAGGAAACTTACAGGGCAAGGTTTTGCTTTTTACCGGCACGCTCAGCATCAGCCGGAGCGAGGCGCAGAAAAAGGCCCAGGCCGCGGGAGCCAAAGTGGCTTCCGGTATTTCCAGGAGCGTGGATTACCTGGTGGCGGGGGAGGAAGCCGGGTTAAAATTACTCAAGGCCAGGGAACTGGGCATACCGGTATTGAGTGAAACGGCCTTTAAGGCCATGCTTGAAAATTTGCACGCGGGCGCGCCCCCTGATTCCGCCGAAGGGGCGCGAGCCGTTTGGAAAACCTTGTTTTAAGGAGATTAAAATGGGCATCAATGTTGTCTTGACCGGGGCCGATGGCCGGATGGGCAGAACCCTGCACGCCTTTCTGGAGCAGGACGTCCGTTTTCAACTGAAGGCCCTGGTGGTCCTGCCGTCGGAACTGGAAAAGGTGCGCGGACGCACGGTTTTGCCGGTTTTCAGCGAAATGGAAGAAGCCCTGGAGGGGATTCCCACCCCGGTAATCATTGATTTTACCGCTCCAGAGGCCAGCCTGGGTTTCGCCAGGATTGCGGCCATGCGCGGCGCGGCCCTGGTGACCGGCTCTACCGGCATGAGCGGGGCGCAGCAAGAGGAGCTGGCCGGGCTTGCCTTGCGCGCGCCTATTTTATGGTCGCCGAACATGAGTTTGGGGATTGCCGCCCTGGTAAAAATCCTGCCTGATCTCATTCATTTGTTGGGCGCGGAATATGATGTGGAGATTCTGGAAATGCACCACAGAAAGAAGAAAGATTCCCCCAGCGGCACGGCCTTGCGCCTTGGGGAATGTGTCGCCGCTGCGCAAAAGCGCGCTCTGGCCGACTGCGCTTGTTACCATCGCGAAGGGCTGAGCGGAGAACGCCCTGACGGGCAAATAGGCTTGCAGACCATCCGGGGGGGGGATGTGGTGGGTGTGCATACCGTTTATCTCATGGGGCCTGGGGAGCGGATTGAACTTACCCACCAAGCGCATTCCAGGGAAAATTTCGCCCAAGGAGCCTTGCGGGCCGCGGCTTGGCTGGCCGGACGCAAACCGGGCAAGCTTTATGGCATCCAGGATGCTCTGGGTGGCATATGAACACGCGCGCCAAACTACTGGAATTGGGCGGCTGGCTTGATGAGAAAAAAGCCCAGCGCCTGACGCTTATTGATTTGGACGGAAAACACGTTCTGGCCGATGGAGTGGTCATTGCCAGCGCCTCTTCCGTGCGCCATGCCAGGGGATTGGCTGATTTTCTTTTGGAGAAGGGCAAAGAGAATAATTACGAGTTTCTGCACCTGGAAGGGTATCAGAATGGCCTGTGGATCCTTCTGGATTTCAACGAAATGCTGGTAAACATCATGCAGCCGGAACAGCGGGAGCTTTACCGGCTGGAAGAGCTTTTTTCCGAAGGCGAAATCATTGCCCCGCGCTCACTTCAGTAAACGCGGGGCAATGCGTTAACGCAGTTCACCCATGACCGTGTTCAGTTCATGGGCCATCTGGGAAAGCTCATGCACGGCGGAGGAGGCCTGGACCATGCCGCCGGTGGTCTCTCCGACAATCCGGTTGATTTCCTCGATGG
>WRHT01000039.1 GCA_009783115.1 Desulfovibrionaceae bacterium
GAAACCACGATGACCTTTCGCGGCATTTCCGGCAAAGAACAAAGCTTCTCTGTCCAAAAAACGGACGGCCCGGCGATCTGGCAAGGCGCTCACAATAAAGAGGCCTCCATCCGTTCCTTCGCCCGCGCCTGCTTCCAGTATGCCGTCGCCACCAGGCAGGATCTGTGGTTTTCCACAAAAGACACCATCGCCAAGGTATATGACGGCTTCTTTAAAACCGTCTTCGAGGAGGTGTTCCAGGAATATAAGGATAAATTCGCGGCCCTGGGACTGGAGTATTTCTATACGCTTATTGATGACGCGATCGCCAGGGTCATCCGCTCCGAAGGGGGCTATATCTGGGCCTGCAAAAATTACGATGGCGATGTTATGAGCGACATGGTCTCCACCGCCTTCGGCTCTTTGGCCATGATGACCTCGGTGCTGGTATCCCCTGACGGCAAATTCGAATACGAGGCCGCCCACGGCACGGTGACCCGCCACTACCACAAGTATATGAAGGGAGAAGAGACCTCCACCAATCCCGTGGCCACCATCTTCGCCTGGAGCGGGGGGCTGCGCAAGCGCGGCGAACTCGACGGCCTCGGCGGCCTGGCCCAATTTGCCGATACCCTTGAACAGACCTGCCTTGATTGCCTGAACGCCGGCATTATGACCAAAGACCTGGCAAGCCTCGTGGAGCCCGGCGTACAAGCGCGCGGCGTCAATTCCAGGGAGTTTATAGCGGAAATTCGCTCCCGTCTTGAGCTTGCGCTGTGGCGGGCTTAAAGGGTCTGCGCTCAATCCGCCAACTGCTCCATTCGATACCCATCGCCTTGGCAATGCGTTTGTAGGTAGCTATGCGCGGCTTGACCTTGCCGGCTTCGAGTCTGGCGTAGGCGGGCTGTGAAACATCCATGCGCCGGGGCACTTCTTCCCGGGTCAGGCCCAGGACTTCCCGCTAGGCGCGGATCATGGACATGCCGCCAAGCGTGGCAAGTTTCACCACCTCATGGGGCATGATGGCCTGTTCACCCGGATGTCTTTCCGCGTCTTTGAGAAAATCTAAAAATTCGGCCCAGGTCTGCATCATCTTGCGGCGCTCGGCCAGCAGTTCACTTCTCTGATAGGCCGCCCGCACCTGGTTGCGATCCGCGTGCGCGAGCTGCTTCTCGATGATTTCCGATGCCCAGCCCTGCTCGGACAGCAGCGTGGCCGCCATCGCCCTAAAACCGCGCGCGGTCATTACTTCCGGCCCGTACAAGCGGCGCGTGCGCCGTGCGTCCTAGGCGCGCTGATGCGCCTCAAACGCGCTGGCAGCGACAGCCAAAAAGCCGGAGCGGGTCATGCCCGCCGCTTTGGCCTTGCGATCAATCATCTCCAGCCTGTATTGGCTGAACGATACCGCGATCTTTTTGATTTGCGTATCCAAATTGGGCGACTGCACTGGGTGCAGCTCCACGCCTTCAGGTAAATCGCCGAAACCGAGTCCGGCATACTGCGCACGCAGCTTCTCTATTGCCGCCTCCCTGGAACTGGGCGCGGGGATGTCGTCGCCATCGTCCGCCATAGCCAGTACATGCCCACTAACGGCCTCAATGGCCATCGCAAAAGCCCCTTCCAGGGTAGCTCCTTCGGTGTTGCAGCCCGGAAGATCGGGGAAAAGCACGGCGTAAGCATTATCCGTGGGAATAAAACCCGCGTAATAAACCGGCATGACGTCCTCCTTGTATGCTTGATGAATAGTGAGCGGCCAGGGAGATCCCCTAGCGCATGCTCACTCCTGACTGTTTTTCTATATTTTTTAGGGTTATGGGATTTATATCCCCAGGATGAAACGGCACCTGCACCTTGCCCGGCTTGCTCGGATGCTTGTAGTTCCGGTGGCTTGTCTGTCCACTCGGAAGCTCATACCAGCCGTCCGCCTCCAGTCGCTTTTTCACTTCTCTCGGTTTCATCCGCGCACCTTGTTAAAGTACAATATATAAATTTTCCATACCTGTCAAACATGGTATGGAAAATTTATATAAAAAAAGCCGGGATTCGGTCCCCCCGGCCCTTTCGTTCACTTCCCCAGCATGGCCAATCCGGTTCGCATATCCAGATAATCCGCATACGGAAGCACTACAAAGGCCGGTTTCCCGTCATGCGTTAAAACCTTGTGGCTGGCGGGCATGTCCATCAATACTTGCCACCTATAACATTTCATATATTTATATAACTTGCCCGCAGGAAGTCAAATTCCGCAAATCCTGCGGGGGCAGGGTTATCGTTTTTTGCGCGAATCACCTGCGGAAGCTCTTTATAAATTTTGTTTTTTTGGATAAGGAAAAAGGGCCGCGGCTTGCCCGGCCATGTCAGTTTCGCAGGAGTAAACCCATGCTGGATATAATCAGGCGCAATTCCCAATCCTGGGCGGTCAAGGTGATTTTCGCCCTGATCATCATTGTCTTTGTCTATTGGGGCGCCAATACCACAAGTTCAGAATCGGACAAAACCCTGGCCAAGGTAAACGGCGAAAGCATTTACCGCCGGGACCTGTACGAAAGATACCAAGAAGAGGCGCTGAGACTTAGGCAGGAAGGGAGGGATCTCTCCGCTCTCGGCGAAGATGAACAAGGATCGCTGGAACGGATGCTGCTGAACCAACTGATTATCCGCGCCATGATGCGGCAGGAGGCGGAAAGGCTGGGGCTGGGCATCTCGAACATGGAACTCTCGAATCTGGTCTCGGGTGTACCCATGTTCCAGGACGAACACGGACGCTTCGACAAGAACATATATCGCGAAACGCTGGCGCTCATGTCCATGACCCCAGGCCGCTACGAGCGGAGGGTCAGCGAGGATTTGCTCCTGAACAAATTCCAGAACTATGTGACCGGCGCGGCGAACCTGGATGAAGCCGGCGCGAGACGCCTCTTTGATTTTGAAATGGAACGCCGGGGAATGGAATATCTGAGCTTCCGCCACGCCGATTATGTGAAAGGGCTAAATCCGGGCGAGGCCGAACTCATGTCTTTTTACACGGAAAACAGCGAGCGCTGGCGGGAACCAGTCCGGGTGAACGCGGATTATCTGCTGTTCGATTTGCCGGCTCTCTCCTCCCTGCGGCCGGTGAGCGAGGAAGACGCCCGGGTCTACTATGAAAGCCGCCTGGAGTCCTTTGTCCGGCCGGCGGCCTACCACAGCCGGCATATCCTGGTGCGCCTCCCGCTGTCCGCGAACGCCGGCGAGACCGCCATACAGGAGGCGCGGCAAAAAGCGGAGAATATCCTGGCGGAACTCCGGGCCGGAGCCAAGTTCGTGGACCTGGCCCGGAAATATTCCGACGACGCCCTGACTAGTGAAAACGGCGGCGATATGGGCTGGGCGGAACACGGACAGTTGGACGCGGCCTATGAACTGGCCCTGGAAATGGCCGCCCCCGGCCTGATCCCGGAACCGGTGCGCAGTTTTAACGGCTTTCATGTGATTGAGCTTCTGGAAAAACGGCCGGAAAGCTCCCGGCCCCTGGAAGAGGTGCAGGAAGACATCTTGATCCAGTTGCGTGAGGACGCGGCCTATGCGGTCTTGCAGGACACCCTCTCTGAGGTGGAAGAGGCCACGGTCCGCGGCCAATCCCTGGAAGAGACCTCCGCGTTCTATAAGACGGAGATCCGGAACAGCGGCCGGCTGGAACTCCCGGCCCTGGCCGCCCTGCTGGAGCTTCCGGAAAACGCCCTGGCCGGGCTTAATCGCTTGCAGGCCGGGGAGACGCTCCCCACTCCCCTGGAACAGGCTCAGGGGTTTGTGGTGATCCGCCTGCGGGAATATCAGCCCTCCAGGATTCCTGATTTCGCTGATTTACGCCCGCAAGTGCTGGAAGATTTTATGGCCGTGGAAGGCGCAAGGCTCGCCCATGAAGAAGCCCTGAAGGAACTGGCCGCCTTGCGCGCCGATCCGGACAAAAAACCCTCCGCCAAACTTTCCTCCGGCACGGCTACCCGCTTCGCCGGACTGCCGGACCTGGGCTGGAACCCGGAACTGACCAAGGCGCTATACTTGGCCAGGCCCGGAGAATGGCTGGATACGCCACACCGGCTGGCCGAGGCCACCATCCTGGCGCGTCTAAAAAACATCCTGCCGCCTGACGAGAATAACTGGCAACAAGAAGGCGCGGCCTACACCGCAACCCTGAACCAGTTGCGCCGGAACGAGATCTTTAATATTTATCTGGAACGTCTGCAAAAAGAGTCCAAAATAACCTTGGAGGCGCGGTCCGGTTCCCGCCTGCTAGGCAGATAGGGCAACGCGCAACAAAAGACGGGCGCCCAAAAAGGCGTAAGGCAACGGGCAAACCGGCTGGCCTTCAATAACAGTCTCAGCCAAACAGGGTATTCTTTCGCCAGTAGCTGGGATTGCCCGGCCCCACCCACTGGTTGAGAGGAAAGCCGGCGCTCAGGCTGGCGGTGATAAATTTCTTGGCCAGGGCAACGGCCTCATACACCTGGAGGCCACGGGCCAGGCCGGCGGCAATGGCTGCGGAAGTGGTGCAGCCGGCCCCGTGGGTCCAGCCGGTCTGGATAAGGGTATCTTCAAGCTGATGGAAACACTTGCCGTCGTAAAGCAGATCCACGGATTGCGCGGCCTGGGGAAGCTTGGGGCCGCCCTTGATGAAAACATTGGCCGCCCCCTTGTCAGCGATGATGCGGGCCGCTTCCCGCATCTTCTCCAGGCTGTTTACCTCTTTAAGGCCTGAAAGCTGGCCGGCCTCAAAGAGGTTGGGGGTAACCACCAAGGCCAGGGGCAGGAGCTTGGAGGCCAGGGCGGAATTCAGTTCCGGGTTCATGGCCTCGTCATTGCCCTTGCAGACCATGACCGGGTCCAGGACGTAATTACCGACCTTATGGGCGCTGATATATTCCCTGGTCAACTCCACGGCGTAAAAGCTGCCCAGCATTCCGGACTTGGCCGCAGCCACCCCCACGCCCTTGAAAACCGTCTCCAACTGGGCCCGGATGGCCTCTTCGGACAAAGGAAAAACATCATGCGCCCACTGCCGCGCCGGATCCATAGTGGCCACCAGGGTCACCGCCGCCATCCCGTAAAGGCCGTATTCTTCGTAGGTTTTCAGATCCGCTTCCAGCCCCGCGCCTCCGGAGGCGTCCGAACCCGCTATAGTGGCGACTTTCAACATGGCGATTCTCTCGGATGGAGTATTTTTCGTTCGAAAGAATACAAAATAAAGAGATCCCCGATTTTCGTCAATCTCCGGCCAATAGATAAAGGACAATCATGGGACTGAACGAAACTCCCGCCGCGAACAGAATCCACATCGCCTTTTTCGGACGCCGGAACACCGGCAAATCGAGCCTGGTAAACGCGGTAACCGGCCAGGATCTGGCCGTGGTTTCCGAGGTGAAAGGCACCACCACCGATCCGGTGCGCAAGGCCATGGAACTCCTGCCCCTGGGTCCTGTCCTGATCACCGATACCCCCGGCATTGACGACGAAGGGCCTCTCGGAGAACTGCGCATGCGCCGGACCAGGCAGGAGCTTAACAAGACCGACGTGGCGGTTCTGGTGCTGGACGCCTCGGAAAAAACAGCGGACGGCGGTCTCCTCCAGGACGCTGAAAAGGAACTCCTCGACATTTTCCAGGCCAAGGGCATCCCCTGCGTCATCGCCGCCAACAAAAGCGATTTGCTGGAAGGAAGCCCGGAGGGATTGCCCGGCGGAGCCATTACGGTAAGCGCCAAAAACGGCGATAACATTCCGGCGCTCAAAGAGCGGATCGCCGCCCTGGCGGCGACCGGGGAACCCCCAACCCGGCTGGTTGGCGACCTCATCCAGCCTGCTGACCTAGTGCTGCTGGTAACACCCATTGACCAGTCCGCGCCCAAGGGCCGCCTGATCCTCCCCCAGCAGCAGACTATCCGGGACATCTTGGAAGCCGGGGGCGTGGCCGTGGCGGCACAAGAAGGACAATTGCGGGAAACCATGAAACACCTTGGCAAAAAACCCAGCCTGGTGGTCACCGACAGCCAGGTTTTCGCCGAAGTGGCCGCCGAACTGCCACCGGAGATCCCGCTGACTTCCTTTTCCATCTTGTTCGCCCGCTACAAGGGCGGTCTGGAAAGCGCGGCTCGCGGCCTCACGGTCCTGGACCATCTTAGATCCGGCGACAAGATCCTCATCGCCGAAGGCTGCACCCACCACCGCCAATGCGAAGACATCGGCACGGTGAAGCTTCCCCGCTGGATAAAAAATTACCGCACCGTGGAACCGGAATTCTGTTTTTGTTCCGGCGGAGAATTCCCGGAAGATCTCTCCGCGTACGCCCTGATCATCCACTGCGGCGGTTGCATGCTGAACGACAGAGAAATGCAGTACCGCCGCCGCTGCGCCGAGGATCAGCTCATCCCCTTTACCAACTACGGCATGGTCATCGCCCAGGTTCAGGGAATTTTGCGGCGGAGCCTGGCCGTATTTTCCCTTCAGCTCACGCCGCCTCCAGACGCTTGACGCGCTCCTGCCCCGGTTTTATGTTGCACAACGGAGAACAAATAATGCGTGAAGAAAAAATTCCCGAAAAAAAAGAACCGGCCGGGAGCAGCGATGGGATGTTTATTGACCGGGCATACATTGAAGGCTTGCTGGAAGAGGCCAAAGGGGCCGACGAGCGGACTATCGGCGCCTGCCTGGACAAGGCGGAAAATTTCCAGGGTCTGAACCACCGTGAAATCGCCGCCCTGCTGGTCAGCGAACGCCCTGAGCACCTGCGGCGCATCCTCGACATCGCCGGCAGGATCAAGCGGCGCATCTACGGCAACCGCATCGTCATGTTCGCTCCCCTGTACGTGAGCGATTACTGCGTGAACCGCTGCGCCTATTGCAGCTTTAACAGCGGACATGCTTTCGGACGCCGCCGGCTTACCCTGGACGAAGTGCGCGAAGAGGTCGCCATCCTCGAACGGATGGGGCATAAGCGCCTGGCCCTGGAGGCCGGTGAGAACGACCACGAGTGTTCCATCGAGTACATCCTTGATTGCATCAAGGCCATTTACGGGCTGAAATTCGAAAACGGGGCCATCCGCCGGGTAAACGTAAACATCGCCGCCACCACCACCGAAAATTACCGCAGGCTCAAAGAAGCCGGCATCGGCACCTACATCCTTTTCCAGGAAACCTACCATGAGCCCACCTATAACAAAGTCCACCCGACCGGACCTAAAAAGGACTTCGCCTGGCACCTGAACGCCTTTGACCGCGCCCAGGTGGGAGGCATTGACGATGTGGGCGGCGGCGTGCTTTTCGGCCTGGCCGATCCGCGCTTCGAGGTTCTTGGGCTGATGATCCACAACGAGCACCTGGAAACCAAATTCGGGACCGGCTTTCACACCATTTCCGTTCCCCGGCTCTGTCCGGCCCAGGGCATGAACATCGGCGACTTTCCCAACCTGGTGGATGATGCCGTCTTCGAAAAAATCGTCGCCGTCATCCGCCTGGCCGTGCCCTTTACAGGCATGATCCTCTCCACCAGGGAAAACCGCTCCATGCGCAAAAAACTGCTGCAAGCGGGCATCTCCCAGATCAGCGCCGGATCCAGCACCGAGGTTGGCGGCTACGCCAAGCGGGAACAACGGGCCAAGGGCAACCCCCAGTTCCTGGTCAACGACGAGCGCAGCGCCCTGGCGATTATTTCTGAACTCATGGAAGACGGATATATTCCCAGCTTCTGCACCGCCTGCTACCGGAACGGACGCACCGGCGACCGCTTCATGGCCCTGGCGAAATCCGGGAAGATCGGCAACGTCTGCCTGCCCAACGCCCTGATGACCCTTTCCGAGTATTCCATGGATTACGGGGATGAAATTTTCCGGAAAAAGGCCGAGGCCATTATTGACCAGGAGATTCCGCATATCGCCGATGAACGGATCCGGCGGCGGACATTGGAGAACGTGGAAAGGATCCGGGCTTCGGGAGAACGGGATTTCTTTGTCTGAGGAGCAGGCGGTGCGCGCGCCGCGCCTCAGCGACCGGGATCTTCTGCGCTTGATTGCCGGCGGGGATCCTGACGAAAACGAGGACCTCTTTGCCCAGGCCCGCAAGGCGCGACAAAAGCATTACGGAAACGGCGTATACTTCCGCGGACTTATTGAAATCACCAATTACTGCCGTAACGACTGCTATTACTGCGGTCTGCGCCGCTCCAACGCCAAACTGGAACGCTACCGGCTCTCCCTGGAGGAAATTCTCGCCTGTTGCCGCGCCGGGGACAGACTCGGCTATAAAACTTTTGTGCTCCAAGGGGGCGATGACCCCAGGCTCAGCGATACGCGGGCAGTGGAAATAATCTCCGCCATCCGCCGGGAATTTCCCGGACACGCCCTGACCCTGTCCTTCGGCGAACGCAGCCGGGAAAGCTACGCGGCCTTCTTCGCCGCCGGAGGCAACCGCTATCTCCTGCGCCACGAGAGCGCCTCGGAGGAGCATTACGCGAGGCTCCACCCGCCGGACATGAACCCGGCCAAGCGCAAAGAATGTCTGCGCAACCTCAAAGATATCGGCTTTCAGACCGGGGCCGGATTTATGGTGGGCTCCCCATTCCAGACCCCGGAAAACCTGCTGGAAGACCTGCGCTTCCTGGAAGAATTACAACCGCAGATGATCGGCATCGGGCCTTTCATCCCCCATAAGGATACCCCTTTCGGGGAGGACGGAGCCGGAGGTCTGACCCTGACCTTGAAGATGATCGCCCTGACCAGGATTATGCTGCCCAAGGCTCTAATCCCGGCCACCACCGCCCTGGGTACCATCGTCCGCGATGGATGGGAGCAAGGGTTTATGGCCGGGGCCAACGTGATCATGCCCAATCTCACGCCCGCAAGCGCGCGCAGGCTATATGCCCTGTACGACAACAAGGTCTACGCCGGAGATGGGGCCGAGGCCCTGGATTATCTGGCCGGCAGAATACGCAAAGCCGGATTAACGCCGGAGATGGGCCGGGGCGACGCCCCTAGGTAAGCCTTGGCGGCTGGACTCAATCTCTTTCTCACCTGTGCGGCATGGACCAGGCGCGGTGGTCTGAATGCAACAGGTGGTGCGCTTTGTGGGAGAGAGGCTTTTCCAGGTAGCTGTCGTACAAGGCCCGCACGGCGGGATTTTCATGGGAATAGCGCAGGGGAGACGAGGCATCCAGGCTGAAGAGCTTATCTCCCCGGACTTCCGCCAGTTCCTGCCCCATGGCGATGGGCTGGCCGCCGCCGCCCGCGCAGCCGCCAGGACAGGCCATGACCTCCACAAAATCGTATCGCTCCGCGCCGGAGCGGATGGCTTCCATCAGTTTGCGGGCATTGCCCAGGCCGCTGGCCACCGCGACTTTAATGACGGAACCGGCGACGTCGAATTCCGCGCTTTTCCAGCCCCGCATGCCCCGTACTTTTTTGAAGGCGTCGTCCGTAGGGGGTTTTTGGCCGGTGACCACGCAGTACACGGTGCGCAAAGCCGCTTCCATTACCCCGCCGGTGGCCCCGAAAATGACCCCCGCGCCGGTGGCCTGGCCCAGAGGATCATCAAAACCCTCCTCTGGCAAGGCCGTGAGGTTGATGTGTTCGGAGCGGATGAGCCGGGAGAATTCCCTGGTGGTGAGCACAACGTCCACATCCTGCCCCGCGCCGGCGCTGTTCATGGACGGCAGGGCCGCTTCGTGCTTCTTGGCCACGCAGGGCATGATGGATACCACGAAGAGCTTTTGGGGATCGATCTTTTTCGCTTCCGCGAAGTAGGACTTGGCAACGGCCCCGAACATCTGCTGCGGCGACTTGGCGCTGGAGAGGCA
>WRHT01000040.1 GCA_009783115.1 Desulfovibrionaceae bacterium
CAGGGGATTGGCCCCCAGCATGGCCACATCGTTGACCGTGCCGTGCACGGCCAGGCTCCCGATGTCGCCTCCCGGAAATTCCAGGGGATCAACCGTGTAGGAATCCGTGCTCATGGCCAGGGGACCGGAAAGGTTCAGCAGGGCCGCGTCGTCCAGGCTGCGCAGCGCGGGGTTGTCAAAATGGCGCAGAAATAGCCCGGTGATCAGGCGGTGCGAGGCCCGGCCGCCGCTGCCGGCATCCAGGGTAAGTAATCCGCCGGTCCCGGCGGGGGTGGTCGGTTCGGGCATGGCTATCCTGTCTGGTATTGATGGTAGGCGGCGCAGCTTCCCTCGGCGGAGACCATGCAGGCCCCCACGGGGATGGCCGGGGTGCAGGCCTTGCCGAAGAGCGGGCAGTCCGGCGGCCGGATCCGGCCCCGGAGCACCTCGCCGCAGCGGCAGCCGGGAGGAGAAGGGCTTTCCCGGACTTCCAGGCCGAAGACCCGCCAGGCGTCAAAATCCGCATAGTCCGCACGCGGGATCAGCCCGCTGGCCGGGATGCGCCCAAGCCCGCGCCAGAGCGCGTCGCGGGACTCGAAGACCTCGTCCAGGATCCGCCTGGCCCTGGGATTGCCCGCGGGGGACACGGCCCGGAGGTACTGGTTGAAGATGGCCGGCCGGCCGGCGATCAGCGATTCCAGGATCAGGATCAGGGACTGTAAAATATCCGTTGCTTCGAAGCCGCTGATCACTCCGGGACGGCCGAATTCTTCCGCGATAAAGCTGTAAGGTCCGATCCCCAGCACGGTGGAAACATGCCCCGGCAGAATGAAGGCGGAAACGGGAGGGACGCCCTCTACCCGATCCTCGGCCAGCAGGGCGCGCAGGGCCGGAGGCACCAGCTTGTGCAGGCTGAGGACGAAGAAATTGCTTGTTTTCTCACGCCGGGCCGACTGCAGGCAGGCGGCCACGGCCGGGGCGGTGGTCTCAAAGCCGGCGGCCAGGAAAACCACCCGGTCCGTGGGGCGTCTTTGGGCCAGTTGCAGGGCTTCCAGCGGGGAATAGACCACCTCCACCCTGGCCCCCACGGCCCTGGCTTCCTTCAGGCTGAGGCCGCCCGGGCCGGGCACGCGCAGCATGTCGCCGAAGCTGGCCAGGATCAGATCTTTTTCCGCCAGACCGAGACAGGCGGCGATTTCACTATCATGGGTCACGCACACCGGGCAGCCGGGGCCGGAGAGATGGGTAAGCCCCGGGGGCAGCAGGGAACGCAAGCCGCTACGGAAAATGCTTACCGTATGGGTGCCGCAGACCTCCATGAAACGCGCCGGCCGTCCGTAAGTTTCCAGGAGCTTGCCCAGTTTGCCCAGCAGGGCGCGCCCCAGGGCCGGATCCGCCAGGGCCGCGGAAATATTGATTGCTTTGCTCATGGCCCGGATAGCTTACTCCCGGTCAATGATCCTGGCAAGATGCCCGCGCAGGGCTTGCAGACGGGCTTGTCCCAAACCGGGGATTTGGAGCAGGGAAGCGTCCTCGGCCTGGCGCATGGCCTGGAGAGATCCGAATTTTTCCCAGAGCTTGCGGATCAGCGCCGGCCCGAAGCCGGGGATGCGTTCCAGCTCGCTTTGCAGTTGCAGGTTGGAACGGCTCCGGCGATGCCGCCCCAAGGCGTAATCGTGGGCCTGGTTGCGCAGGTGTTGCAGGAAGAGCAGTTCTTCCGATCCGGGCTTGAGGTTCAGGGGGTTGGAGCGTCCGGGCAGGAATACGCGATCTTCCAGGTTGCCGGCCCGCCGGTCGCTGCGCCCGCCGGCGGTTCTGCCCTTGGCGATGGCGGCCAGGGTAAATTCCTCTTTCAATCCCTGTGCGGCCAGGGCGCGGCCGACAGCCTGGAGCTGTCCCTTGCCGCCGTCAATGAGCAGCAAGTCCGGCCAGGGCGGACCTTCCGCGGCCCGGCGGGCGGCCCAGGCGCTGAGCGCGGCGTAATCGTCGCCGCGGTTGTTTTCAAAGGCATAACTGCGCCAGGCGTCCGGCGCGGGGCGGCCGTGGAGGAATACCACCAGCCCCACGCGGGTGGAAGAGCCGGAGGTATGGGAGACATCCACCACCTCAATGCGCTCAACCGGACGTTCGAGCAGGAAGGCCTTGCCCAGCAGGGCGGGGAGGTTTACCCCTTTGCGCCGGCGGGCCTGGTCCCGGGCATTGGCCGAGGCCAGGCCGATAAGTTCGGCCTCCGGGCCGCCTTTGGGAATGGACAGTTGTACCCGGCTGCCCCGCTGCTCGCTCAGGACCGCCGCCACCTCCCGCAGGCTGAAGATTCCCTCCGCCTGGCGGCCCGGGTCCCAAGGCAGCAGCACCAGGGGAGGCGCGCTTTCGGTCCAGGCGTAGTACTGAGGCAGAAAGCTGGCCAGGAGTTCGGCGGCGTTTTCCAGGCCCAGGCCGGGCCAGAAATAATTCCGGCTGCCCAAGAGGCGCCCGCCGCGCACCATGAGCAGGCCGAGACCGAGACCGTCCTCGTTTTCCATCATCCCCAGGGCATCCAAGTCCACTTCTTCCGGAAGGACCACGGCCTGTTTTTCCAGGGTGTGCTTCACCGCCCGGATTTGGTCGCGCAACCCGGCCGCCTTTTCATATTCCAGCATCGATGCGGCCCGGCGCATTTCCCCGGTCAACAAAGACAGGAGTTCCCCCGATTTTCCTTCCAGGAGCAGGATTACCCTGTCCACCAGGGCCGCGTACTCTTCGGGAGGGACTTGCAGCACGCAGGGGGCCAGGCATTGCTTCAGATGATGGTACAGGCAGGGACGGGAGCGGTTTTTCATGCCGCGATCCGTGCAACGGCGCAGGGGAAAAGCCTTGTGCAGGGCCTTCCAGGTGGCCTTGGCGTCGCCGGCGGAGGAAAAAGGCCCGAAATGCCTGGGTTTGCCGTGTCCATGTCCGCGTCCGGCCCGGCGGGCGATTTCCAGCCTGGGGTAAGGAGCTTCCGGATCCAGGCGGAACAGGAGGTGGTCTTTGTCGTCCCGCAGCAGGATATTGTAATGGGGCCGGTGCTTTTTGATCAGCCCGGCCTCCAGCAGAAAGGCCTCGTTGTCCGTGGCCGTGCTGATGGTTTCCACCTGGCCGGCCCGCTCCAGCATGGCCCTGGTCTTGGGCGGCAGGCTCTCCGCCGGGCGGAAATAGGCGGCCAGCCGGCGGCGGAGATTTTTGGCCTTGCCCACATAGAGGATCGTCCCCGGTCCGGCGGAGAACAGATAAACCCCCGGGGTTTGCGGAATGCGGCTCAGGTCCGGTTTTTCCATTTTTTAGGTTTTAGCCTTGGTTTTGTTTGGGCGTCAAGAAGGAGAAACATTATAAATCACCAAAAAATTTGCCATTTTTATATTTTATATGATAAGAAAAAGCAGCAAAATTGGCGCAAAATACAGTTAAAAGCCGGCAAAAGCTTCATACCAGGAGGCGTTATGCGAAAGTCCTTTTGCATTATTGCGATCCTCTCCGCGATCATTTCCTGTGGGATCGCCATGTTCGCGTCATTCCTGGCCGGCGGCGGCCTGGCCGGCATCTTTGCGGCCGGCGTGGCGTCCGTTGTTTTGGCGGCCCCGGCTGTTTATCTGCTCCTGGGGGGATTTGTGGGCCGGGGCATGGATGCGCTTGAACAGGCCATGCTTTCCCTGGCGCAGGGCGAGTTCAAAAGAAACGACAAACTGATGGATATTCGCGGCGATATGAAAAAGTCATTCGCGGCCCTGGAGGAGCTGCGGCTCAAAGGCCGGGGCTTGTATGACCGCTTTCACGGTTTTGTGTCCGGAGTTTCCCAGCCTTTTTTCGTGACGGATACGGAAGAGAGGATCACCCTCACCAACGACTGGCTGATGGACATGCTGGAAATTGACGGGCCCAAGGAAGCCCTGTACGGCCGCCTGGTGGGCGATGTCTTTTATAACGAGCCCGGCCGCAAGACCCTGATCGGCAAATCCATGAAGACCCGCGAAATTTTCCACAACGTGGAGCTGATCGTCAACGGGCATAAGGGAAAAAAGACCAACGTGATGACCGCCATAAGGTATCTCGTGGATTCCGATGACCAGGTTATCGGTTGCCTGGGCCTGTATTACGACATCTCGGCGACCAGGAGGCAGGAGGAGCGGCTCCAGGCCAATACCGAAAAATTCGCCGCCATCGCCAAGCAGAGCCTGGAAATTATAGATAAGCTCAGCGAGACCACCGAAAAGCTGGACCAGGAGGTCCAGGCCGTCACGGAAAAAGCGGGAATGCAGCAAAAAAGCACGGCTGAAACCTCGGCCATCATGGTGCAGATGAAAAGTTCCCTGGAGCAGGTCGCCGGGAGCGCCGACTCCGCCTCCAAGCAGGCCGCTTCCGCCAGCGAGCGGGTGAGGGCCGGGTCCGATATGCTCGGAGAATCGGTCAGCACCATACAGAATGCCCAGGATCTGGCCGCCGCCCTGCGCAAGGACATGGGAGATCTCGGCAAGAAGGCCGAGGACATCGGGCAGGTGCTCAACGTCATCGCCGACATCGCGGATCAGACCAACCTGCTGGCCCTGAATGCCGCCATAGAAGCGGCCAGGGCCGGGGACGCCGGACGCGGCTTTGCCGTGGTGGCCGACGAGGTGCGCAAGCTGGCGGAAAAAACCATGACCGCCACCAAGGAGATTGAAGCGGCCATCAAGGGCATGCAGGACAGCGCCAGGGGCAATGTGCGCAATACCGAAGTCGCTTCGGACGCCATCCGCCACGGCACGGAGATGGTGGAGCGTTCCGGGGCCATTTTGCGGGAGGCGGTGAATTTTGTGGAAACGACCGCCGATTCCGTGCATGTGATTGTTTCCGCCACCGAAGAGCAGGCCGAGGCCATCAGCCACGCCACCCGGTCCACGGAACAGATCCACAAGCTGGCGGAGGGGCTTTTCCTGTCCATGCGGCAAAGCGAACAGGTGGTGCGGGACGTGGAGGAAATCACCAAAAACCTGCACCAGGTCGTGGCGGATATACACAATTAACGCAACCCGCGTGCCGTTCGAAAAACGCGGTTTTCGGCGGACTCCCGGAGTTTTAAAGCCATCTCAAAAATGAATTTTGAGATGGCTTTTCAGGTTCTCTCCCGGTCCAGGGCGCGGCAGTTGACGGCCTCGGCCAAGTGCCGCACCTGGAGCTGTTCCTCTTCGGCCAGGTCGGCGATGGTGCGGGCCAGGCGCAGGATGCGGGTATGGGCGCGGGCGGAGAGCCCGAGCTTTTGTACGGCCTGACCCAGAAATTTATGGCCTGGCTCATCCAGGGCGCAGTATTTTTCCAGGAAGCTCCCGTGTAGGTCCGCGTTGCTGCGGCAGGCGGATCCGGCGTAGCGTTTCCCTTGCAGTTCCCTGGCCTGGACCACCCGGGCGCGCATTTGGGCGGAAGAAGCGCCGGGCGCGCGGGCGCGCAATTCCGCGTAAGGAACCGCCGGAACTTCGATGTGCAAATCCAGGCGGTCCAGCAGGGGGCCGGAGAGCCTGGCGCGGTAACGGCGCACTTCCTGGGGGGAACAGGCGCAGCGGCGGGAAGGGTCGCCGTAATAACCGCAGGGGCAGGGATTCATGGCCGCCACCAGCATGATCCGGGCCGGGTAGCTGACCGTGGCCGCGGCCCTGGACAGGGTGATCCTGCCGTCTTCCAGAGGCTGGCGCAGGGCCTCCAGGGTATGCTTGGGAAATTCCGGCAGCTCATCCAGAAAGAGCACTCCCCGATGGGCCAGGGAAATTTCCCCCGGCTTGGGATTGGCCGCGCCGCCCACCAGGCCTGCATAGGAAACGGTATGGTGCGGGGCGCGGAAAGGGCGGCGGCGGATCAGCCCTTCGTCTGCTTTAAGTTGCCCGGCCACGCTGTAAATACGGGTGACTTCCAGGGCCTCGTCAAAATCCAGGGGAGGCAGGATGCCGGGCAGGCGCTGGGCCAGCATGGTCTTGCCGCTGCCCGGAGGCCCCAGGAGCAGAAGATTATGCCCGCCGGCGGCGGCCAGCTCCACGGCCCGTTTGGCGTGCTCCTGTCCCTTGATCTCGGAAAAATCAAAAAGACATTCCTCGAGGAAGTTTTCCCGGTTTAATTCCGCCCGCACGGGTTCAAGGGGGATCCGTCCGGCCAGAAAGGCGGCGGCTTCCGAAAGATTGCGCGCCCCGTACACCGCCACTCCAGAAACCACCGCCGCCTCCCTGGCGTTGGCCGCGGGCGTCAGCAAACCGCGCGCCTGGCGCTGGGCCGCCAGGGCGGCCACCGGCAAGACGCCGGGAACCCAGCGCAGTTCTCCGGTGAGGGAGAGTTCTCCCAGGCAGAAAAAGCCCTCCAGGGCCTCCGGAGGCAGGGCGCCGGTGGCGGCCAGCAGTCCCAGGGCCAGGGGCAGATCATAGGCCGATCCGGCCTTGCGGCAATCCGCCGGGGCCAGGTTGACGGTAAGCCGCCCGCCGGGGAGGGTGAAGCCGCAGTTGCGCAAGGCGGTGAATACCCGGCCCCCGGCTTCCCGCACCGCGCCCTCGGCCAGACCCACCAGGCTGAAGCTGGGCAACCCGCCGCGGGTGAAATCCGCCTCCAGGCTGACCTCGGTGGCATCCACTCCCTGCAGGGCGGCGCAGGAAACCTTGGCTAGCATAATGCCTCAACCCTGGTCTTCATCCCTGGCGGTGCCGGGGAAGCAGAGGCCGTACATGGCCCGGATGTATTCACTGCTGCGGTTCATATAAAAAGACAGGGCCTTGGAAAAATGCTCGCCGGCCAGGCCGTCCACGAATAGCTGGCTGACCTCGTGCGTCCTGGAAAGAACCAGTTGGGACCTGGCCAGGATCAGGCGTTCTTCGCCGCTCATGTCGGCCACCAGGCTTTTCAGGGCCGGCTGGGCCTGGGGCAGATAATACCAGAAATACATCAAGTCCAAGGCGTTGGCGATGGCGGCCACCCGCAGGGGCAGGTTGTTTTCCCTGGTCAGTTCCAGCAGGTTTTCCGGATGGACCAGGAGGCGCAGGATATGCTTTTCCGGGTAGGCCAGTTCAAGGCGGGTGTAGGTTTCGATGAGCTGGCGGATCTTGTTGCCGTAATCCATAAAGCGCAGGCGCAGGTTATTTTGCCGGTCGGCCGTCCCTTCAATGATTCCGGCCACCGTGTCCGAGGCGGCCTTGGAGATGATGGCCGCGCCCAGTTGCAGGTGGATCTCCGGGTTGAGCGCGCCCAGATGGTGCAGAAGCAGGAGCAGCAGGTGGTGGTAGAAGATGGAGCAGGGGATGGCCAGGATGCTGCGGAACAAGTTGCCGATGGCCGCGGCTCGAGGCAGGCCGCGGTAGATGTTGTGCGAGGCGATATAGAGGCCGTTGGCCAGCGACATGGAGGCGAAAACCAGGGCCGGAGAGCTTTGCAGAGTGAGCCCCAGGTTTTTTTCCAGGAGCAGGTAGCGCATCCCCAGTTCCAGCAGAGGGACGGAGAAGCCCGTATACATCAGCGAGTCGCAGATCCGCGAGACATTGATATAGTCGCTCCAGCGCAGCAGGGAACGGCGGAGCACCCCGCCGCCGAGCAGGGCCTGGGCGACATTGCGCAGGGCGGTAATCGCGAACCAGATTAAGGCGCCGAACCAGGCCAGGAACCACCAGGGCTGGGTGTATAGAAAGGTCAGCATGGCGGCGGTCAGCCCCAGCAGCACTTTCAAGCCGTTCAGGACGTTGTTGTTCAGGTGGATTAAAGATAGCCGCGTTCCTTTGCCGTCCGCGCGGGGGGCGAAGCCGTTGTCCTGGGTGCTGGCGATGCCGCCGATGGTGATGATGTTGCCCTGGCGGCTATAGGTGGCCATTTCGTGGTAAACCCAGTTCATTTTTCCGCGCCGCCACGGACGCGTCCAGCCTGCCAGGGCGCGGATAGGGGAGGAATTGAAGATGGAGCTGGCGGCCGGCGGCGGGTAAGTGATTTTAGGGGTCATTTCCAAATGGATGGGCAGAGGCATTATGCCGTCATACCCTTTTAGCCGCCGCCGGGCGCGGAGGGGCAGGGTTTCAGGCGCCAGGAGCCCCATGCCGTGCCGCATGCTGGCGTTGCTGGTGGAATCCGTGCCGATGCGCGAACCCAGGGGACGGCGCAGGTAGTGTTTTTGCAGGGCCGGGAGGTTTCGCAGGATTTCTCTCAGCTTGGCGCAGCCTTCCGGATCGCCGTTTTCCCGGAGTTTATCCTTGAGCATGGACCGGATGATATGCTTCAGGGGGAGCGGGCTGGGGTTGTTCAAGGCCTGCTGGAGCAGGCTGATCTCTTCCAGGTGCGGGGTGCGGCCGCTCTGCCATTCCTTGAGGTTGAAGTTTTCCAGGTGGCTTATGCGGCCCTGGCAATCCCAAAGCAGTTCCAGCACCTCCTCGGGGGAGAGATCCGCCGGACTCAGCCGGATGCTGGACTTGTTCCTCAACCCCAGGAGCTTTTCGGTCAGAAGCGGCGGCGGCAAAAAGGCCAGTTCCGGCAGATCTTCCGCGCCGGGGGAAGCTTCCGGCGGATGTTCATGCGCTTCTTTCAGCCAGGTGTTCAAAAGCACTTCCGGGGTCAGGCCGTTCAAGAAACGCATTCGCTTCCGCAGAGGCTCCGGATCGGCGTCCCCGTCTCCTTGAGTATCCGCCAGTTCCTTTTCCAGGGCCAGGTAACGGGCCTTGAGCGCGGGGAGCATCTGGCGGTGGGCCATTTCGGCCAGGTGTAACGTTGAGGCCTGTCCAGCGCCCACAAATTCCAGGAATTTATCCTGCTCCAGGGGGGCCAGCTCCAGGTTCAGCCTGCGCCGGATTTCCGGCAGGGCGACGGCATTCCAGTATTCCAGGAGGCGTATGACCTTCGAGGTATTCCAGGCACTGATCCTGCGGCCTTCTTCCATGAGCAGCCTGATGGGCTTTTCCTGAAGGAATTCCAGGGCGTCATCCTTGTCCATCAGGCCGGCTGGCTCCCAGATAAGGCTGATCTGCCGGTTTTTGAAAGGCGCGTGGTATTCCAGGCCGATGCGGATGCGGATGCCCAGGATGGCCGCGGCGCTGAACAGCTCGTGGGCCATTTCCGGGCTGATGTAGTTGTAGTAGATGATGATCAGGTGGCGCAGCCCCTTGACCCAGGCATCCATGAGCAGGTGGGTGGGATTTTTGCGGCCCTTGGTATTGGCGTCATGCACATGATGGTCCATGGAGGCCTGATTCCAGGTTTCCGGCATCTCCAGCAGCCGGTACTGCCGGAGAAATTGCCGGACGATGCGCGGATTGCCCGTGGCCGCCCGGCGGAAATCATGGACCAGCATCAGCCGCCGCCGGGGGTCTTCCCTGGAGAGCACGATCTCCTTCATCATCTGGATGAGCACCCGGGCCGTGTTGTAGCGAAAGCCGGTCTGGGCGGAATGCCAGACCTCGTCCAGCAGGCTGCGCAGGGCCATGAGCCGGTATTCGGCCCGCTGGGCCTCGATGTTGGCCAGAAGGTTGATTACCGCAAGGGCCATGCGTTCGGCGTGGGATCCCGCCAATTCCATGATGCCGTTGGGATGGAGCGAGGCCCCGAAAAGGGTCCGGTTCCGCGGGCCTTCTCCCCAGGCTTGGTCCACAATGGCCAGCAGGTCATGATCTCTCTGGTTGAAAAAAAAGAAAGGGTAATCTTTTTTCATCGCGTAAATGATTTTGATGATGGCTCACACCGTGATTTAACTATAAAATAGTCCCTGCGGTGATAATCCGCAATATAAAATTGCCTTGCGCCGGGCCGCTCTCATGGGC
>WRHT01000041.1 GCA_009783115.1 Desulfovibrionaceae bacterium
CCTCGGCCTGCAAAAAACTGGGCGGGTCGCCCTCAAAGCCAAGGTCCGCATAGGCCAAATCGTGAACGATCCAGATTTTATGTTCCCTGGCGAAATCCACCACCTTCTGGAAAAATTCCGGCGTGGCCAGTTGGGTGGTGGGGTTGTGCGGGTAGCTGATCACCAGCAGTTTGGGCTGCGGCCAGGTCTGGCGGGTGGCGGTCAGCAGATCCTCAAAAAAATCCCGGTCATGGGCGATAGGGATGCGCCGCACGTCCGCCCCGGCGATGATCGGGGCATAGGTATGGATAGGATAGGTGGGGTCAGGCGTAAAAACCACATCCCCAGGCGAAAGCATGGCCAGGGACAGATGGGCGAGGCCCTCCTTGGCCCCGATGGTGGCCACGGCCTCGGTGGCCGGATCAATGTAAACGCCATAACGGCGCATGTAAAAATCGCTGATGGCCTTACGCAAACCGGGGATGCCCGCTGAAGCCGAATACCTGTGGTTTACGGGTTTTTGCGCCGCTTCCGCCAGCTTTTCCACAATATGCGGCGGGGTGGGCAAATCCGGGTTGCCCATGCTGAAATCAACGATATCGATATTCTGCCGCCGCAGCTGCATCTTGAGATCTCCCACCACCGCGAAGACATACGGCGGCAGACGCAGCATCCGTGAAAATTCGCTCATCTTGTTTCTCCATTCGGCCACGCGAACCATTCAGGCCGGCGCGAATCAAGGCCAGCCACATCCTAGCGCAGGATCTCCCATATTACAACACGCCGACCTGCCAGTTGAATTCACCGGGGCGCGCGGTTTTTTCCATGTTTTTGGGAGGCGGCTCTCCCATGTAAACAAAGGCGGCATAGCCGGCCTGTTCCAGGCAGGGTATCTTGTCGCTCAAGTCCAGGGGCCAGGCGGGGTAAATCCAGGTATTCCCCCCATAACGCCGGTTCCAGAAACCCTCTTTCATGGGGCTGAACCACGGTTCTCCAGCCTTCAGAGGCGCGGCCTCATAACGGCTTATGCCCACGGGCCAAAAACCGCCAATCACCACCCCCAGAGGCAAGGGGCTCTGCCCGGGCAGAGCCAGAAAATCAGCCTCCCCCAATTCCGGGCTGGCTATGGCCAGGCTGAAACCCATTTTTTTCAGGCCCGCCACCGCCAGCCCATTGCTGAGGTTGCAAAAGGGGCCGGCGCAGAGATAAAGACCCCGCAAATCATCAAACAGGGCGATCTGCCAGGGGGCGTTACAGACAAAGGTTTTAGCCCCCCCACGCCTGGCCCGCTGAACGAGCCTGAGCCAGCGTTCTTCTTCATCAGGCCAGATCACCGGTGGCAGCCACCATGAAATACGGCCGTACACGGTGCGCGAAAGTCCCTCCAGGGCCGAGGCTGAAAGCCATAAACCCCGCACCGCTCCTGGATGCAGACCGCTCTTGCCAGCGCGTCCGCGCGGCAGGGACGCGCTAAGCAGAATATCCAGGCGTCCAGCGCGGCCTCCGGCCTTGGGCAGAACAGGCGCGAACTCCATCAGGCGCTCATCGGCGCATATTTTAGGCCGGCGCGCCTCCAGGCGGCCGGTCCATTCCCGCAGCAGACGGCTAAGGCCATCTTCACGCCGATCCACCAGGAATACCGGCGTGCCGCTGGGCGGCCGCCGGAGGCGCGAGACCCTCAGGGTCAGGCTGCCGTTTTTGGGCAAACGGCGGTTCAAGGGCAGAA
Organism: Desulfovibrionaceae bacterium; assembly: GCA_009783115.1. The sequence continues at coordinate 1,706 of WRHT01000041.1, forward strand.
GCTGATGCCAGGGCGCCTCTTCATAGCCGATACGCAACAAATCCCTGGACAGGAGTTCCATACGGGGTTTCAAAAGCGCGTTCCCGGCCTGATCATGCTGTATCTTGCCGCATAACAGCCCCGATCCGCTTTCCTCTCCCGTCTTTCCGCCTTTACCGTCTCCGAAGGCCGTGGGCGCGACCGCCCGCTGGGGCAGGAAATAACCACGGCTGAGAGGGCGTCCCAAGGAAAATTCCAGCAAGGACATGGCTTCCTTTCTGGCCGCGGACTCTCCGGGGTGATCACGGATCAGCCGGTAGGCGCTTACCGTATGAAAGACATAATGCGCCCCCTTTCTACGCCCCTCAATCTTCCAGGAAAGCACCCCAGGCAATTCCCTGACCGTCTTCGCCAGCACGTCCAGGGAAAAATCGCGGCAGGAAAAAAAACGTCCTTCCTTGCCCCCCTGGGTATAAAGGCGGCGGCAGGGCTGCACACAACGTCCGCGCAGGCCGCTCTTGCCTCCCAAATAGCTGGACCACCAACAGCGCCCGGAGACGTTGTAACAAAGCGCCCCGTGGATGAAAATCTCCAGCCCCAGCCCCTCGGGCAGGGTTTCAGCCAGGTTGCGGATCTCATCCAGAGAAAGCTCGCGCGGCAGGACCACCCGGCTCGCTCCCGCAAGGGCCGCTGCCCGTAAAGCCCGTTGATGGGTCACCGCCGCCAGGGTGGAAAAAAACAGCTCCCCGGCGAAACCCGCCTGACGCGCCAAATCCACCCCGGCCAGATCCTGAAGGATCAAGGCGTCCGGCGCCGGACCGAGCAGAACGCGCCTGAGCAGCCGGCTCACCTGGGCCAGCTCTCCGGGTTTGAAAAAGGTGTTCAAAGCCAAGTAGACTCTTCGCCCCTCGGCATGGGCCAGATCAATGAGCTTGGCGAGCTCCGCGCCGGAAAAATTATCCGCCTGCATCCTGGCTGAAAAATGCTTCAGCCCCAGGTACACCGCTTCGGCCCCGGCGGCAAAAGCCGCCAGCGCCGAAGACATATCCCCCGCCGGGGCCAGAATTTCCGGTTTGCCATCCATCTTATCACCAGTTTAATTAAATAAGCGTTCCCTGCTCCGCCAACCGGGCATCCCTGACCGAAAAGCTCTTCCGGTGCAGGGGGCTGGGGCCGCATTCCGCCAATTTTTCCATATGCGACGCCGTGGCGTAACCCTTGTGCCGATCCAGCCCATAGGCCGGAAAACGCCGGTGCAGGGCGAGCATCAGCCTGTCCCGCTGGGTTTTGGCCAGGATGGAAGCCGCGGATATGGCCGGCATAAGGGCGTCGCCCCGGACAAGCGGCCTCTGCTCAGGCGGATCCGTCCAAAAATGACGCCCGGCGCCCAGCCACTGCTCCATAGGGATAGTGAACGGCCCGTCAATATACAGAAGCATCTCCTCCGGGGAAGGGGTCTGCCGGGAGAGACGGCGGAACAGGCGGCGGGCCGCGGACTGAACCGCCCTGCTCATGGCGCGGAAGGTGGCATTCAGGATATTGACCCGATCTATTTCCGTGGGCCAGGATTGCCCGAAACCCCAGATCAGACCGCTCTCCCTGATAGCGCGCTCCAGATGGTTCCGTCGGCCGGCGGAGAGCTTTTTGGAATCAGCCAGCCCGGCAAAAACGGAAAAATCATATCCCGGCGGCGCCAGCACGGCCGCCGCGCTCACCGGGCCGGCCAAGCACCCGCGCCCGGCTTCATCCACTCCGATAATCCAGAGCCCGGATTCCTCCGGCGCCTCGGCAGGCATCAGGCGGAGCCGCCCGTTTCCAAGAGGTTTTTCACCGGCGCCTCCTTTTCCAAGAGTTCCAGAAGCTTCGCCTCGCTGTCCGGCCGGTGGAATAAATACCCCTGCACCATATCCGTCTTGATCTGCCGGCAAAATTCCAGATGCTCGGCGGTTTCCACCCCGGTCACGCACACGGATTTGCCGGAGTGGTGCCCAAGATAGACCGCCAACTTGATAAAATGCTCGGCGAATTCATCCGGGTAAGCGCCCAGGCATACTGGAGCCAGTTTGACGATGTCCACCGGCAAAGCGCGCATGTTGATGAAAGAGGCGTTGCCGGATCCGAAATCATCAAGAGCCACCTGGAGGCCGCACTTACGGAATTCCGCGCAATAGTCCAGGGAATTTCTCTTTACGTCCAGGGCCACGCCTTCGTTGACGGCCACAATGATGTTGTTCAGGTTGACCCCGGTGGCGCGCAGCACGGCCACCATGTTCATGGCCATTTCGCTATGTTTTAACTGGACGGCGGAAAGGTTGATGTTCATGCTGAATTCCGGGTGGCCGTTTTCGTTGAGCCTCCGGCACAGGCCCGCGACCTTGGTCATCACATGCTCGCCTATGGGAACAATCAGACCCAGGTATTCAGCCAAACCGATGAAACTTTGGGGCGAGAGCAGTTCGTTATTCAGGCCGCGCAAACGCAACAGGGCCTCGGCCCCGCGGATACAGAGCCGCGCCCCCCCATTTTTGAGCGCCTCCAAGCGGTAATAAGGCTGGTATAATATCTCGAAACCGGAAAAACCGTCCTTGATGGCGCTACGAAGCAAGCCCTCAATCTCGCTACGCTCCAAGGTTTCCCGGTCCAAGCCCTCGCGGAAACAGACATAACTGTTCTTTCCCGATTTCTTGGCCTGGTACATGGCCAGATCCGCTTTTTTCAGGATGGAGCCCACGCTCTCCTGGCCTGGAGAAAATTCCACCACCCCGATGCTCAGGGTGCAATAAAACTCCCTATCCCTGGACGGCCAGGGATGCCCGGCCCGCTCCAGCAGCTTTTCCAGGTATTCCGGAACCAGTTTGTTGTTATCCGGATCAACCATAACTACAAACTCATCGCCGCCCAGACGGAAAATTTTATCCTGGCCGCTAAAATGCCGGCGCAGGGTGCCGGCAAAGGCAAGCAGCACGCCGTCGCCGTAGTCGTGCCCGAAACTGTCGTTGACCACCTTGAAGTCATCCAGATCCATAAAGAAAAGGTAAAACTGGATCTTGCTGTCACGGAACCGCTCCAACCGGGCGGCAAGCTCGCGATCACAGGCGCGGCGGTTGGGCAAGCCGGTAAGGTAATCGGTGTAGGCCTGCTCGGTGATGCCCGCTTCCTGTTTTTTCCACGCGGTAATATCCCAAGCGCTACAAACCAGCGCCCGCAGTCCGTCCGGCCAGACCGCATGACGCCGACGGACGGCAAACCACCGCTCGGATGGTTTCCAGAAGAGCTCCGCCGTGCCGGAGATATCTTCCCCGGTCCCATCTTTTTCCGGAAGCAACGCCTCCAATTCCCCAACCGGACCGCCCGCAAGCCCCTTTCCGAAACAGGCTTCAAAATCAGGATTGGCATAAAGGATCCGCCGGCCGGCGACATCCAGCACGCACACGGCCACGTCCAGGTTATCCAACACAATGGAATGGCGGCGCGAATCCTTGGGCAAATTTTTCAGCATAATACCAGCTTATTATAAATATAATTGCCGGGATGCGCAATTTTTTTCAGGATGCGCCAGGGCTGGCCTGAGGCGCTCCAAAATGCTATACCCTCTACCGGAGGACCAAGATGGAATATGCTCCGGACGGCAAAAGCCGCTCGCAAAAAAAACGGGAAAGCGCGGCTCTGCAAAGCCTGGGAGAAGAACTGGCGCGCCTGCCCCATGAACAGATCCCGGCCCTGGCCTTGCCGCCGGAACTGGAGGAGGCCCTGCGCCTGCTGCCCGCCATAAACGCCCATGAGGCCAGACGCCGGCAAAAACAGCTCATCGGCCGGCTGATGCGCCTCCTGGAAAAAGATGAAATAACGAATGTTCAGAGGTGTCTCAAATTGTTCAGAAAAACTCATAAAATATAATAACCGTGAAAATATCCCAACGAAATCCGACAACGCCGTTCACTTAACAAATTCTATTCTGTTCTTTCAGCAATTCAAAATGGCTCTTTCGGTAATTGATTACCCCGTCGGTTTTCAGCCTGGACATCTCCGCCGACAACGCGCTCCGCTCGACGGAGAGGTAATCGGCGAGTTCCTGCCTGTCAAATGGAATATTAAAGCTGTTACTGTTGTGGAGCCTGGCCTCTTCCGACAGGTAAGAAAGCAGCTTCTCGCGTGTCGTGCGCTTGGTTATATGTTCCATCTTTCCCACGAGCACGATGTTCTTGCGGGCGAACACCCCTATCATATTGCGGATAAGCAGGGTGTGGAAAATACAGGCTGAGGTGCAAGTGCTGATAACCCGCTGGAAATCAACAAACATGACTTCCGTATCAGCCGCCGCCCTGATTGTGACGGACAGAATGCCCACACCGCCGCAGACCGCGGCTTCGGCGAACATCTCGCCGTCCGCGGCCTCCGCTATGATGTTGCTGTTGCCCCAAACGTCGTCCTTGACAATGTGAACCCGGCCGCTCACGACAATGCCGATCTCGCGGACAAATTCGCCGGCATGGCACACGGCTTCGTCCTTTTTGTATGCCCTGAACGTGCAGCCCAGGCATTTCAGCAGCGAACCGAGTTCTTCCTCCGAAACGCCCCGAAAGAGCGGAGACGTAACCAAGGCTGAATAATTCTTTCTTAAATTCATAATATCGGTTGTAAATAAAACTGAACTCTAATTTTTAGCATATTATTTTATGGACAAAAGTCAAGAAGGAAGTGTAGGGAGTTCTCACTACAACAGCCGCGCATGGCGGAAAATCCCGCAAAGTTTTGCGCGCCGGTCACGGCCAAACTGGAGGACATAAATGAAAAAAGCGTATTGGGCGGAGGTTTTCGGAACCTTCTGGCTGGTTTTTGGAGGTTGCGGAGCAGCCATATTTGCCGGGCAATCCATCGGTTTTGCCGGGGTTTCCCTGGCCTTCGGGCTGACGGTGCTGACCATGGCCTATGCCGTGGGGCATATTTCCGGAGGGCATTTCAATCCGGCGGTTTCCGTGGGACTTGCGCTGGCGGGGCGTTTACCCAAAAAGGAGCTTATGCCCTATATCGTGGCGCAAGTGCTGGGGGCCGTGGCCGCGGCCGGCGTGCTCTACCTTATCTATCACAGCGCCCATCCATCTCTGGGATTGGGAGGTTTTGCGGCCAACGGCTTTGGCGCGCTTTCTCCAAAGGGTTATCCCATGTTTTCAGCCTTGCTGGCGGAATTTGTGCTGACCTGCGCTTTTTTGCTGGTGATCCTGGGAAGCACCGATTCCCGCGCCCCGGCGGGCTTCGCGCCTATCGCCATCGGGCTTTGCCTGACCCTGATCCATCTAATCAGCATCCCCATCACCAACACCTCGGTCAACCCGGCCCGCAGCCTGAGCCAGGCTATCTTCGCCGGACCGGAGTATCTGGCCCAGGTCTGGCTGTTCTGGGCCGCGCCCATTGCCGGGGCGGCGGTGGCTGCCCTCGCGCATAAGGCTTTTTTCAGCAAATAATAGAAACCATCTCAAAAATTACTTTTTGAATGGCTGCCGCGCCGCCGTGAGGGCGGCGCGGCAGCATGGACGCCGCCTATGCCGGGTTGCGTTTGCCGCGGATCTTTTCCGGGGTGATGCGCAGGATGACGGTTTTGTCCATGATGCCTTGATCCATAGGCAGATTTTGCATGGCGAAACCGGCGAGCAGGCATTCCAGCCCCGCCCTCCGGGCATTTTCATCAGCGCCGGGGAGCAGGATTTCCGCCCGCCCATCTACCAGAACGGAGCGGTAATGCATAGTGCAGGCGCAGGGTTTGTCCTTGTGAAGCAAACGCGCCTCGGCGATCAGGCAGAGTTGCGTCCTGGGGTTGGCACGGAGGACTTCCAGCTTCCGGCCTTCCAAGGCACAGTGGACGTAAAAATACCGCCCGTCCCAGGCCGGGTTGACCGGCACGGCATAGGGAACAGCGCCGTCCACCATGCTCAGCACCCCGTATTCGGCCCGGCGGATGATCTCTTCCAGTTCGGCCGGGTCGGCTATCTCCTGTCTGGCCCGGCGCATCACATGGCTCCGGGCTTTCCTGCGCCACCGCGCATGGCGGCCCCGTCCACAGGACAGCACTCCAACGCCTCTTCTCCGGACAAGGCGGCAAGTATCTTCTTGTCAGCATTCATGATTACTGTTTCCCTACCATAAGCCCTTTATTCGCTTCTGGCGTCATAATCCATCCCGCGGCAGCCAGGCTTGATGTCGGCATTTTTAGACAATTATTATTATATAATCACAACATCCATAAAAAACAATAAAAAAAATATAAATTACATAAGTTCTCTCCCGGCTTTTTTTGCTTGCTTAATGCCGGACTTGGATATATTCAATAAATTCCGCCCGTCTTTACGCGGGCGCGACTTGCAAGGAGAAGGACATGCCACTGCTGCGCAGAAACAAACGGGAATACGACCACAAACTGAAAAACCCCAAGGAGCCCCAGTTGTACAGGGAGCTCTTCCCTTACAGCCAAATCGGCCGTATTCCATTTGACAATGTTCTGGTCATGCCCGACCCGGCTGAACCCATGTTCATCACCGACACCACCTTCCGGGATGGGCAACAGGCCAGGCCGCCCTACACCGCCAAGCAGATCGCCGACATTTTTGAACTGCTGCATGAACTGGGTGGACGCAGCGGACTGATCCAGGCCGCGGAATTTTTCATGTATTCCGAGAAAGACCGCCAGGCCATTGAACTCTGCCGGGCCAAAAACTACAAATTTCCACGGATCACCGGCTGGATCCGGGCCAACCTAAATGACCTGAAACTGGCCAGAAGCATGGGATTTAGCGAGGTGGGACTGCTGACCAGCGCCTCTGACTACCATATTTACCTGAAACTGGGCTGGAACCGCAAAGAGGCCTTTGACAACTATGTGAAAATCGCGGCCCAGGCTCTGGAATGGGGCATCATCCCCCGTTGCCACTTCGAAGATGTGACCAGGGCGGATATTTACGGTTTCTGTCTGCCCTTGGCCGAAAAATTAATGGACCTGTCCAGGGAGGCCGGGCTGCCGGTGAAGATTCGCCTCTGCGACACCATGGGCTTCGGGGTTCCATACGCCGGGGCCTCCCTGCCCAGGGGCGTGCCCCGCCTAGTGGGAGCCTTCACCCATGCGGCCGGAGTGCCGGGGGAATGGCTGGAATGGCATGGGCACAACGATTTCCACAAGGCGTTGGTCAACGGGGTGACCGCCTGGCTGTATGGCTGCGGCGGGGTAAGCTGCACGCTCCTGGGTTTCGGCGAACGCACCGGCAATACCCCTCTGGAGGCCTTGGTGATGGAATACATCTCCCTCACCGGAGATGACGAGGCCGCCAGCACCAGGACGATCGCCCAAATTGCCGAATATTTCAGCACGGAGCTGGACTACCGTATTCCGGACAATTACCCGTTTGTGGGCAAGGACTTCAACGCCACCAGCGCCGGCGTGCATGTGGACGGACTGAGCAAAAACGAAGAAATATACAATATCTTTGATACCGAACTGCTCCTGGGCCGGCCCGTGCCCATAATCATCACCGACAAGTCCGGCCGGGCCGGGGTGGCCCATTGGATCAACCAGGAACTATCTCTAAAGAACGAAAACAGGGTAAGCAAGAACCACCCTTCCGTTGGGCGCATCTATGATCGTATTATGGCCGCCTATGAAAAAGGGCGGGCCACTTCCTTTTCCAACAAGGAGATGCTCAGCCTGGCCCACCGCTTTATGCCGGAGCTGTTCACCTCCGACTTCGCCCGCCTCCGGCGGGGGGCCGCCCAGATGGGCGCCCCGCCCGTCGCCCCCGGGGCCGCGCGGTGCTAACCGCATTC
>WRHT01000042.1 GCA_009783115.1 Desulfovibrionaceae bacterium
GACGCGGCATGCTCAAAGCCCTTAAAGAAAAATATCCCCAGGCCAACATCAGCGCTATTGACTATGACCCCGGAGTGAGCGAAGTAAATCAGGTCAACCGGCTCAAACTGATGATGACCGTGGCCCGCAATGCCGCCGGCAAGGCTGCCCAGAACGCGAAGGACGCGAATATACGCCAGAAAGGACCCGCGTTATCTCATGCGGCGCATAAAAGCCTTGTCTATCTTAACATGTTCAGTCCAGCGGAATATCGTTAACCTGCCCACCCTTGCGCGGGCGCAGACGGCCTCCGGGCCGAAAAGAGAGCGGATTATGAAAAAATTACTCCCGGCCTTACTGATGATGGTTCTGCTGTCCGGCGCCAGTCCAGCCAGAGCCGGAGACATATTTGCTGGCGCGGACCTGGGCACCATGGGGCTGGGCTTAAACCTTGGCTACCAGGTCAGCAATCTCTTCAAAATCCGCCTGAACGGCAATTTCTTTCCCAATGGAGGCCTATTCAAGTGGGCCGGCGACAAAGCGGCCGACCGCCTTAAATCCGATGACCGCTTTGACGCGGTGAGCATCGACATCACGGCCCATCAATATAACCTGGGGCTGCTGGCGGATGTCCATCCCTTTGCCGGACGCTTCCGGATAAGCGGCGGGCTCTATTACCTGCGGAATGACCTCAAGGCCACGGCCAAAGCCAGGGCGGGACGGACTGAAATCACCTTCGGCGACAAAACCTATACTATTAGTGATATACCTGAAAACCCTTACTTTACCCCTGGGGACCTCAGCGACCAATACAACATCGGCTGGGCGGAAATGGAAATCAAATGGAAAAAGATCGCCCCTTACCTGGGCATAGGCTGGGGCACGGAAGAAGGACGGCACAGCGCCTTCAATTTCAGCACCAGCCTGGGGATAATCTTCAGCAAACCCACCATAGACATAACCCCCCACTACCACCAGAGCACTCCCCAGGTATTTCGCGACGAAGTGCAGAGAAATATTGATAAGGAAAGAGACGACATGGACAGCTATGTGAAGTGGCTGAGCTACTACCCGGTGATCAGCATGGGTTTCACTTACCGGTTCTAACCTCGCGGCCTGGCTGAAATAAAACAGGCGGGTGGCGGCCGGACATTACAAGGAGTCCGGCGCCCGCCTGTTTTTAATCCTCAAAATAACTCCTGTAAAACAATCCGGCGCCGGCTTGCTTGAATCTCCTAACTTTGCTGGATATTGGCGACAATCCGCTTGAGATCGTCAAAAGACACTTCGAGCGACGTATCCAGCTTAATACCGCAAAGAATGCCATCGCGCCAGGCAATACGTCCGCTTGCGCCACACAGGAGATCGGCCAACGCTCCCCGATCCGCTTGTATACGCACGGCCGCCCGCGTGGCGATGTCGTCCGAGACGCCGTCTTGCATTTCCAGACGCACTCCATCCAGGCTGATATCCAGCAGACGGCAAAAACAAGGCTTGGCGCCGGCCCCTTCCAGGCTCAACATGTACTGCACGTCCAACTGCAGACGATCTGCATGGCGGCGTTCCGATCCCATGGATTCGACAAGGTTTTTCAATTCTGCGGCCAAATTGCTGAGTTCCTCCACGAAAGCCTCGGATTCGCTCATGTTGCTCACGGACTGGCGGGCCATGGACTTGATCTCGTTCATGGCCGAGGCCATGATGTTACTCGTGCGGGCCTGTTCCGTCGTGGCGTCGGATATGGACAGCACTTCATCCACGGCGTGTTCGGCATTGTCCACTATTCTGGCCAAGCTCCGGCCGGATTTATCGGCGAGTTCAGTCGCGGCGCGTGTGAGCTGCATCATTCCATTGGTCAGAGATATGTTTTCCCCCACTTCCGCCTGGAGCGCGGAGACGGATTTGTTTACATCGGAGGTGGCGACCATAGTTTTTTCCGCAAGTTTCCGCACTTCGTCGGCCACAACGGCAAACCCGCGCCCGGCTTCGCCGGCCCGGGCGGCTTCAATGGCCGCATTCAAGGCCAGCAGGTTGGTTTGATCGGCGATGTCCTTGATGAGTTCCACAACATTTGTGATGCCCTCGGTCTGCGCGCCGAGAGCCTGCATGCTGTTCTCCGCGCGCTCGGCATAGTCCGCCACCTTGTTGATGCAATCCATGGTTTCGTTGACCACGCGGCTGCTGTCCTCGGCCTCACGGCGCGTGGCGCGCGTATTTTCGGTGGTCTGTTTGGCCCGCTGAGCTAGTGATTCCAGGGTATCATTCATTTCCCGCATGCGCCCCACCGTTTCTTCCGAAGCGTTGTCCTGCGCCTGCGCGGCCTGGGCAGTTTTGCCGAGCTGCTCACGCAGACGGTGGAAGGCATTGTCCTGGCGTTCGGAAATGTCATGCGCCTCTTTGACGGACAAGGTGATCCGCTCGTTCAGGGCCAGTATTCTTCCTTGTTGCGCATGGATCTCCGTTTCGTCCGACATCAGCAGGCAGGCGCCGAGCAAATTTTTATCCATATCCCATAGCGGTGACGCCGTGATGCGCATAAATTTTTTCTTGGACATGGCGCTATTGAGCGCAATCGGTATGCCCAGCATATCCTTTTTATCCGCCAGCACCTGGTCGAGCATGGTTTTCTTGTCAACAGCGCCGTACAGGATCTCTCCGGAGGTCTTGCCGTAAAAATCTTCCGGCTTGCCGGACAAATCCCAGTAGGCCATGAACTGCGTGTTCAGGTAGGTGATCTTGCCGGCCATATCCACCACCATGAAGGGAGCCGCGATGCCGAGCATGATGCCCCGGGAAAAACCGAGGCGCTCCTTGATTTGCTGAGACATGGTTTGTAGCGCGTTGACCAGGACTCCGACCTCGTCGCGCGATTTAGAGGTAATCACATGGTTAAAATCACCGGCGGCCACGGCCTGGGCATAGACTGTGGCGGCGCGCAAGGGATTGGCAATGGCGCGGGCCACAACGGCGCCCAAGCCAAGCAATATGACCGCGAGCGTCAGGGCCGCCACTGCAAAGGAGATGATCACCCGTTGCTGAGATTCGGCAATAGCCGCGCGGGACAACCCCACAAAGAAAATTCCGGCGTTTTTGCCCGTCATGTCCTGCCACGGCCAATAAACGGTATCGTACTCATGGCCGGAGATGACATTACGAGTTACTGTCTGTTCCCCGTTTTTGATGACTTTTTCATAGATCGCCGGATTATTGAGCGGCGTATTGATCACGGGCTTGCCGTCACGCATGACTGTAGTGGAAATCCTGGTGTCATCCAAAAAAATGGTGCATTCCACGTCCAGGGTTGATTTGGTTGAATTGACGAAAGCCCCGGAACTGAGATCCCGGCCGATAGTCACGGCGCCCACGATCTTGCCGTTGTGGATCACGGGAATGCCGGCGGCGATCACGAGTTTGCCATCGTGGTCAGATTCTATGCCAATGATGCGTTTATTTTCCCTAAGCGGGTAAGATACGCTTGTATGCCCGGCTCCGAGCAGATCCCCGGCTTTGTCAGAATGTCCGCGGGCCAAAACCCTGGTTTCCGTGTCGCACACGATGACTAGATCCACGCCATCAAGGGCGGCCAAATTTTTGGTCACAGCGGTTATTGCCCGGGGATCTCTTGCCGCCACCGCTTTGGCAAAATCTATGTCATGCGCGATCATGTCACTAAGTTGGGATTGCGCCTGGAGCGACGCGGCAATCTCTTTTTGCACGGTTTTCGCCGCAATGAGCAGTTGTTTGCGTGCCGACGCATCGCTGAAATCCGTGAATATAAAATACCCGATGCCGCAAAACGCAGCAACGAGGCAGACTATGGTTCCTCCCAACAAAGACATAAGCTTGCCGAAAACTTTCATAGACGCCTCCTTTAGCTGCCGGCGGCAAATGACTTGTGACTGTTTTTTCCTATCAAAAAATTGCGGCCATGTAAAAGGGCCGCCCCCGTCATACGGAAGCGGCCCGACACAGTCAGTAAAAATCTAAATTCAAACCTTGGGCTGTTTCTTGGCCTTGGCTGCCGGACGGGTTCTCCGTTCCCACAGCTTCATTTCGCGCATCTTTTTGCGGCGTTCACGCTGTAAAGACTTACAGGCCAAGGAAGTGTCCTTCTTATAGCCGAATTTTTCCCGGTATTCTTCCGGGGTAAGCCCATGAGAGGCAAGATGCTTCCTGGACAGCAACTTGAAAGAGCGTCCGCATACAGCGCAGATAATGCTCTTTTCCCGAACCGCCTTGGCAGGATCAATGGCCGCTCCTTCCAGAGCCGCCCCGTCAGCCTGCTCGGACGGCAGACTTTCACTAATGCCGCGGATGTCCCTGGTCAATTTTTGCAACATGGACGCGAGTTCATCTTCAGTCATTGTCCTAACGCTGGCTTGGGCCTTGACGATTTCCAACGCTTCTTTCAAATAATCCTGCATGAATTCCCTCCCGCATGGCTTGCCATGCTTAATAAATATTTACACACGGGTGTAATATAAAAACTCTTCCCGGCTGTATACGTCAATATAAAAAAAATTAAAAGCATCTTAATAAAAATTTTTAAGATACTTTTCCTTAAAACGAACAATACGCTTATTTAGCATAACCCACCGCCCGTCTTTCACGAATGACCGTCACGCGAATCTGCCCCGGATAGGTCAAATTGCGTTCAATCTTATCCGTAATATCCTTGCAAAGCATATAAGTGCTGTCATCATCAACGGATTCGGCATTGACCATCACCCTGACCTCGCGTCCGGCCTGTATGGCATAGGCCTTGGACACGCCTTCAAAACTGTCGGCGATGCCTTCCAGATCTTCAAGGCGTTTAACGTAGTTTTCCAGAAGTTCCTTGCGCGCGCCCGGCCTGGCCCCGGAAAGACTATCCGCTGCCTGCACCAGCACAGCCAGGATGGATGTAGGGGGCGTATCTTCGTGATGCGCGGCAATGGCATGAATGATTTCTTTGCTTTCACCATATTTTTTGGCGATATCCGCTCCAATGGAAGCATGCGGCCCTTCCACCTCATGGTCCACAGCCTTGCCCAGGTCATGCAGCAGGCCGGCCCGCTTGGCTCTTTTTATGTCCTGCCCCAATTCCGCGGCCATCATTCCGCAGAGGGAGGCCACCTCCAGGGCATGCTGCAAGACATTCTGGGCAAAACTGGTGCGGTATTTCAACTGCCCCAGCAGGCGCACTATATCCGGATGAATGCCGTGCACCCCTGCGTCAAAGGTGGCCTGTTCGCCCACTTCTTTAATCTGCACCTCCAGTTCCTGCTCAACCTTTTTCACTATATCCTCAATGCGGGCCGGATGAATACGCCCGTCCTGAATCAAACGCTCCAGGGACAACTTGGCAATCTGGCGCCGTAGCGGGTTATAGGCGGAGAGGATGACCGTCTCCGGAGTGTCGTCAATGATCAAGTCCACTCCGGTGGCCGCTTCCAGAGTACGGATATTCCGGCCTTCCCGGCCGATAATCCGTCCCTTCATCTCTTCGCTCGGCAAAGCCACGGTGGTGACGGTCTGTTCCCCCACATAATCCCCGGCGTAACGCTGTACCGCGGTAGCGATAATTTCCTTGGCCTTGCGGTCCGCGCCCTCCCTGGCCTCAGTCTCGATCATGCGCATCATTTTGGCCGCTTCATGCCTGGTTTTGTCCTCAATTTCCAGGAACAGCATTTTTTTGGCTTCCTCGGCGGTCAGGCCGGAAATCTCCTGAAGCTTATCCTCTTCCTCCCTCAATTTATCCTGGAGCAGTTCGCCTGTTTCCTCCAGTTTACGCTCGCGCATGACCAGCTCTTTTTCCATGACCACAATTTCATGTTCCTTGTCCGTGGTTTTCTGGGCGCGTTCATCCAATTTTTCGCTGAAATCCTGTAAACGGCGATCTTTGATCATGAGCTCGCGTTCCAGCTCCTTCATTTCCTGCTCGGTCTTGCGTTGATATTCCAAGACCTCATCACGGCCCTGGATGAGGATCTCCTTTTTCTGGGCAGCCGCCTCCTTACGGGCTTCTTCAAGAATCCGCATGGAGAGATCCCGCGCATTTCCCAGTTGCCTGGAACCCAAAAACCTGTGCAGGAAAAACCCCGCAATAATACCCAACGCAAACACCGGTATGAGATATAACGTGAAGTTCACCACAGGCTGCCTCTCTATAATATAACCCGCGTTCCACAACGGGGGGTAAAACCGGCCGGCCGCGCCGGCCGAAATCAAAAATAAAAAACCTTCCACGCGCTTAGACGCATGGAAGGTTTCCCAAATCTGGAACATTCTGGTTACTTAGACTTTGCTCGCCGCCCCGGGGAGCCGTGTATGGGTCTCTCCGCAGGACCTATATCCCACGGTGGAAAATCCGCATTACCTTAAGGTTCACCTGGCTTGAGGCGCACACACCGGTAATCGTCTTCATCTCCAACTACTGTGCTTGTGAGGCCGCGGTGAGCCGCAAACACAAACACCCCAGGGTCAAGCAAATTTAACATGATTTACATCACGTTGCTATCTATTTGTTCCAAAATCCTCTGAATTTTACGGGAGGTTTTCGCGAGTTCGTCCTGAGATTCAATCAGGTCATCCGCCAAAGCCAACGCCAGAAAAGTCAGAAGCCTCTCTTTGGTAATGTTCCTTCCATGCTGCTTCAAAACTGCGAACCTGTCCTCAAGCATCATCTTCGCCTGCTCCAATCTGTCCGGATCGGCATCAGCTTTGAAAGATATATCCAGCCCAAGCACATCCAAAGAATAGGTTTGCATGTTCAACCCGCGCTGTTATGCTCTTCCAGGTAGCTGACCAAAATCTCGATCCGTTTTAAAACATCACCTCTAAGTTTCCGTTCTTTTTCCAGGGCTTGAACTAATTCCGCCGTACGCCCGGCTCCCTCCGCTTCTCCGGCCTGACTCAGACGGTTTTCCAGTTCACGGTTGCGCTTCCGGAGAACAGAAACCTCATTAAGCAGTTCCTTAACCTTGTGTTCAAGAGTCTCAAGTATTTCCATAAATTATTACCTTAATAATCAAAATAATGCAAGAGGGCATGCCATTTACAATTATTCCAGACCCCCGGTTTTCCCTACGCCGCGTTTTTCAGGCTTCCCCTTCCCGGCCAGGTTGCTTTGCCGGCCGCGGGCCACAGCCAGGGCGCGCTCCGGCACATCTCTGGTAATTACTGAACCCGCGCCCACCAAGGCGCCTTCCCCCACAGTAACCGGGGCGACCAGGGCGGTATTGGATCCGATAAAGGCCGCCTCGCCGATTTTGGTCTTGTGTTTATGTTCCCCGTCATAATTACAGGTAATGGTCCCGGCGCCGATATTGGCCCCGGCGCCCACCTCGGCGTCGCCCAGGTAACTCAGGTGTCCGGCCTTTGCGCCTCTGCCCATACGCGCCTTTTTCAATTCCACAAAATTACCCACATGCGCCTCTTCTTCCAAAACCGCTCCAGGACGCAAACGTGCGAAAGGGCCAACCCCACAGCCCATCCCGACTTCCGCCCCTTCCAAATGGCAAAAGGAACGCAGTCTGGCCCCTTCCCCAAGATCCGAATCAGTAATCCAGCAATGGGAATCAATACGTGCGCCCGCCCCAATGCGGCTATGACCATAAATTTCACAGGGACCGGTAAGATCCGCGCCCGGAGACAAATGCGCCTTGGGACCAATGCGCACCATCCCAGGGTTGCGGATAATCGTTCCACGGCTTTGCCATTCCCGCACCAGGGCGGCCCGCAAAAATTCCTCGGCCTGGAACAATTCCCCGGGATCGTTCACGCCCAAAAGGGAAAAATCCTCTCCCCGGTTAAAACCTAACACCCGCAAGCCGTCAGCCGCCGCCATGCCTACCAGATCCGTAATGTAGTATTCGCCGCCCTTATTATGGCTGCGCAAACGGCCCAGCAAAGGCCCAATCGAAGACAGGCGCAGGCAATATACCCCGGCATTGACCTCGCCGTTATCCGGACCATGTTCCGCCAGGCTATATTCTTTGGCCTCGGCAACCGCCAGCACCCGTCCCTCCCGGCGCAAAACCCGGCCCAAGGCCCCCGGCTCCCGCAAGGTGAGCGTCAAAAAAGCCAAATCCGCTTCCTCGCGGCGGCTGTTTTCCAGCAAATCCCGGACTTGGGCGGCCTCCAACAAAGGAACATCCCCGTTGACCACCAGCGCGTAGGCCAGCTCAGCCTGTTCCAGATACGGCCAGACCGTTTGCAGGGCATGTCCGGTTCCCAGTTGTTCAGCCTGCAACACAAAAGAAGCGGGCGTATCCGGAAAAGCGGCGCGCACTTCCCCGGCGCCATGCCCGATCACCGTCCAGAGGCGCGTACCAAAAAGCGGCGCCAACGCATCCAACACCAAGCCCAACATAGGTTCACCAAGAAGCTCGTGCAACACCTTGGGCCTGGCGGAACACATGCGCGTCCCCTTGCCGGCTGCCAGCACCACCGCCCCACAATCCAAAGCCGCCGTCCCGATTACATCCATAAAAAGAATGTATCCGGCAAAATCGGTCCTGTAAAGGCGCAACTTCAACGCAAGGCATTAGGCTCTTGCGTTGCGGGCATAACTGGGGTATCATTTTCAGCTTTGTTTTTCCTGCCTGAAGGCATTTCTTATTGCAAAAACAGTTTTACCCGGCCGAATCCCTTATGCGTCAACAATTTCTTCCCTTTTCCCAACCGTTGATCTCCGAAGAGGACATCGCGGCCGTCACCTCCGTGCTCCGCTCCAAATGGATTACCACCGGGGGCGAATGCCTGGAACTGGAAAAAGAATTCGCCTCCCTCATGGGCGCGCCCGGCGCGGTGGCCGTGGCCTCGGCCACCGGCGGGATGCACATCGCGCTCAAGGCCCTGGGCATCGGGCCGGGGGATGAGGTAATCACCCCTTCCATGACCTGGGTTTCCACCCCCAATCTCATTACGCTGGCCGGGGCCCAACCGGTCTGGGCGGAAGTGGATAAAGACAACCTCATGACCACCGCCGAGCTGGTGGAACCCCTGATCAACGAACGCACCAAGGCGATCATCCCGGTACATTTCGCCGGAGCTCCTCTGGATCTTGCTCCTCTGCGCGCCCTGGCCCACAAAAAACAAATTCCCCTGATTGAAGACGCGGCCCATGCCGTGGGCGCGGCCTACCGGGGGGAACCTGTAGGCTCCGGGGGCACAGCCATTTTTTCCTTCCATCCCATCAAAAACATCACCACCGGCGAAGGCGGGATCATCAGCTCCCCGGACGAAGATTTGCTGGAACGCCTGCGCCGCCTGAAATTTCACGGCTTGGGCCAGGACGCCTTCAACCGGAACCAGCAAGGACGTCTTCCCCAAGCCCAAGTTTGGGAACCGGGCTACAAATACAATCTCACGGACATGGCCGCGGCCTTGGGCCGCAGCCAACTGGCCAGGCTGGAAGAAATCAACGCCCGGCGAAGGAAACTGGCCGGCTTA